>JAKBHQ010000494.1 GCA_021836665.1 Thermoplasmata archaeon | reverse complement strand
TCTAACCACGTTTTCCTGCTCGCCGATTAGCGGCATCGCAACTCCAATTGTCTTAATTCCTGACTAATATGATCAACATTATCAACTATAGAAGTATCGACTCGAGATTTAGCGTCTCTCTAGGTGGACAGAGTCCGAGTTACAACGTTGAGCAGGGCTTATGGACAAGAAAAAAATACTTACTTTGCTGGATCTAGTGATTGAAAGACTTGAGGGCAAACCGGATATCGACTGTTGAAGGTTGTTCAGGCTGTGGAAATCTCTATCCAAGAGGACGTTTGCGAACGAAGCAGCTGGCGATCTTAGAGGATCTGCGAATTAGCGAATTGGCAAATCTGCTGACCGGGATAGCGCCTAATTGGCCCCAAGATCGTTGTTTAAATCCGGCGTGGGCTGATCGCTGGATTTCAGCAATTTAAATCGGTTCCATGTTACAATGGTCACACTTGTTAGCGATTTAGTTGGGTATTTATTTTGCTGAAAGTGTTTGCTGAAAGGGTCTTTATTGCGTCGGGCCGGGGAAGTTGTCGGATCAGCTGCTCATAAGCTTTTAGCTTTGTCTGGCTCGTCGCTAGGTGGGCAAGATCGGGATTTAAGGGCAGCCAGAGACGAATTTCTTATTTCGGCCGATACGAGTTTAGGCGTGCGCCAGCTGGTGATGGAGTCGTGGCAGAGGTCGCTAGAAGCCGGAGTAGACGCAGAGGGCAGGTACCTACCACCCGTAGACGAGGACCGAGACGGTTTTTTGAACAGGCGTGACTTGCATCCGCTTTCTAATCTTATGGGCCTTATTAGGGGTCTACTCGGTGAGGTCAGTTCTGATTCCGAGAACCTTCTTGCAGTGGCTGATGAATCGGGTCGCCTGCTGTGGGTAGAGGGCCACAAGGGTTCGTTGAGCCAGGCGGCGACGATGAACTTCGTAGAAGGAGCACTCTGGGACGAGGAGCACGCCGGGACGAATGCCCCGGGTACATCTTTGAGGATAGGGCACCCGGTACAGATTCGTCCAAGTGAGCACTATAGCGATTCGGTTAGATCATGGGCGTGCGCGGCCGCACCGATCAGGGATCCGGATTCGAATCTGTTGCTTGGCAGCATCGACTTGACCGGTAACGAGATGGTGGAGAGTCCGTACTGTCTTGCTTTAGTGAAGGCGGCTTCGGCCACTTGCCAAGCCGAAATCAAATCCAAAAGAAATCTCCTCGCATCGAGGTTCGCGTCTATGGTTCAGCGGGCGGACCGAAAGGTGGGATCGGCACTTCTGGATAGCTATGGCGTGGTCATTGCCACGTCTCCCGAAGGCTGGATTTCGGGAAGAATTGAGCTTGACACAAATCGCATGATCGCTACTTTGCCAAGTCGAAATGAGGTTCCTGTCGAAAGGCTAAGTGGTGACGAGGGGTATTTGCTGCGAGCGGACCTCCTTTTTGGTTCGAATCCCGAAGTCCGAATTGAGACCCTGGGACGGAATGAGGCGGTAGTACGCTTGATGGGACAGGAGATAAAGCTCTCGCGACGTCAGAGCGAGATAGCGGTGATTTTGGCGCTAAACCCCAATGGGGTCACGGCGGAGCAGGTGGCGGTATTTCTTTACGGAGATGAAGTGAGCCCCGTAACCGTCCGGGCGGAAATGTCACGATTGAGGAAACTTCTTGGGCCAAAAGTAGTGGGTTCTAAACCGTATAGGTTCTTGTATCCGGTGTGCTTGGATTTCGTTTCTGTGAGAGCACAGCTGAGGCGAGGGAGAATAGCGGAAGCGATTCGAAGCTATACCGGACCGATACTAGGAAATTCTGACTCGCCATGCATCTCCGAAGAGAGGATGAACCTTGAATGGGAGTTGAGGGCGGCGGTGCTCAACCAAGGGGACGTGGTGAACCTTGATATCTGGGCCAACGCACCGTGGGCTCGCTATGACGTGGAGGTGTTCCAGCGCATGGCGGACCTCTACCCGCGTGGCGACTCGAAGCGTGCGACTGCGCTGGCACGGGTTGATCTGATCCAAAGGACTTACCGGAGGAGCTAATTTAGTCGCTTAGTCGCTGCAGTTCGTCTTCGCTAAGCAGTCGTGACCTGATTAGGAATCGAACTCCCAGTGGCGCTTCTAACGAGAAGCCTGCGCCTCGGCCTTTGACAACATCCACTGTTAGATGCGTGTGTTTCCAATATTCAAACTGTGATCTCGACATCCACATAGCTACATAGCGCCCGTCTCCGAGATCGAGATCGCCGAGCTTGATGTCTGATTCACCAAGGATAAACTCGCCTTCCAAGAAGCACATTGGTGAGCTCCCATCGCAGCAGCCCCCCGATTGATGAATCATTAGCGGACCGTTGGTGTCATAGAGGCGACGGAATACCTCCGCCGCCTCTATGCTGACCGCCACTCTGGACGGACTGGCCAATTTAGAAGAAACCAAGCTTATTCGAAGAGTAGCTGACCAACATATTCTTAGTTTGCTGGTAGTGATCTAGCATCATCTTGTGGGTTTCACGTCCGATTCCTGACTGCTTATAGCCTCCAAATGCTGCGTGAGCAGGATAGGAGTGGTAGTTGTTAATCCAAACTCTTCCGGCCTGGATTCCACGACCTAGTCGATATGCGGTATTGATGTCACGGGTCCAGACTCCCGACCCGAGCCCGTAGAGTGTGTCGTTAGCGATGGAGAGGGCCTCATCATAATCTTTGAACTGGGTTACCGAAACAACAGGTCCGAAGATCTCCTCCTGGAAGATTCTCATCTTGTTATTGCCGTAAAAGACCGTTGGTGTGACGTAATATCCCTCCGCAAGGTCTCCCTCTAGCTCACAGCGCTCGCCGCCGGTCAACACTTGGGCGCCCTCTGCTTTGCCGATCTCAATGTAGGAAAGGATCTTTTCCATCTGGTCGTTACTGGCTTGCGCACCGATCATGGTCTCGGTATCGAGTGGGTTTCCCTGCTTTACCGCCTTGGTCCGCTCTAAGGCGTCGGCGATGAAGGAGTCATAGATTGAGGACTGGATTAGCGCGCGAGATGGGCAGGTGCAAACTTCACCCTGGTTGAGGGCGAACATCGTGAATCCTTCGAGGGCTTTGTCGTAAAAGGAATCGCGTGCGCTTGCTACGTCGGCAAAGAAGATATTGGGGCTTTTCCCTCCAAGTTCCAAGGTGACCGGGATGATGTTCTGGCTGGCGTATTGCATGATCAGCCTGCCCGTGGTCGTTTCACCGGTGAATGCCACCTTTGCGATCCTCGGGTTTGAAGCGAGTGGTTTTCCGGCTTCGAGTCCGTACCCATTGACGATATTCAATACTCCTGCGGGCAAGATATCGCCAAGAAGTTCAATGAGCACCAGGATGGAGACGGGAGTCTGCTCAGCAGGCTTCAACACTATAGCGTTCCCTGCGGCGAGTGCCGGGGCGATCTTCCATGCGGCCATGAGGATTGGGAAGTTCCACGGTATGATTTGGGCGACTACTCCTAGTGGCTCGTGGAAGTGATAGGCGACGGTGTCGTCGTCGAGTTCCCCGAGTGTTCCTTCTTGGGCACGCACTGCTCCGGCGAAGTATCTGAAGTGATCTATAGCGAGGGGAATGTCGGCTGCGAGGGTCTCCCTAACCGGTTTGCCATTGTCCCAGGTTTCCGCCACAGCGATCAATTCTAAATTCGCTTCCATCCGGTCGGCGATCCGATTTAGAATGTTGGCCCTCTCGGCGACCGATGTCTTAGACCAACCGATAAATGCACGATGAGCTGTCTCTATCGCTAATTCAATGTCGTCGGAATTACTCCTTGCGACCTCGCAGAATGGCTTGCCGTTTACCGGCGAGATATTCTCGAAGTAGGCGCCCGCTTTTGGAGCGACCCATTCTCCACCGATCCAGTTTTCGTACCTCGACTTAAAGTTGACTATGCTTCCCGGAGTGCCGGGTGCGGCGTATGTCGACATTTTCCCTCCATATTTTCTCCAGCCCCCCAGATGGCGGCGAAGGCAAGTACCACAGCAAAAATATGGTTTCCTACGTTGCAAATGGGTTGCATCAAACGGGACATG
>JAKBHQ010000299.1 GCA_021836665.1 Thermoplasmata archaeon | reverse complement strand
TTCTGAGCATCCCCAGT
The DNA here is from genome assembly GCA_021836665.1 of Thermoplasmata archaeon. Next base: position 4,034 of record JAKBHQ010000299.1, on the reverse strand, counting down.
TCAACGATGTTCGATCCAAGTTCTGGATCTATCACGCCTCTGGCAAGTTCGTAGAGAGAATTTTCCAGCTGATTAGATCCATTAGGCACTTAATTAAGTATAGCCAGATGGTGTAAATTGGTTGGGAGAAGCTATTTAGTTGTAGCAATGAGCGCGACGCTGACTACAATTTAATTAAAAGTAAGAAGTTGTGTATTTTTTCCCTGGATTCACGGAGCTGAATCAGAGGAGGAGTGAGACGTATGTCCTTGACCGCCATAAATATTGGCAAGAAGCCAACTACGATTACCGTTACTGACTCGGCCGTGCAGAAAGTCGCGGAGCTTATTGCCCAAGAAGCTGCGACCGAGGAACTAGCCCTAAGGGTAGCGGTTAAGCCCGGCGGTTGCTCGGGGTATAGCTATGACATGTTTTTCGACTCCGAGATCCTTTCAGACGACAGCGTTTCGGTATACGGAGATGTCAAAGTGATCGTGGATGCACAATCGCTAGAACTGATCAAGGGAGCGACCCTTGACTATAAAGATGGACTTCAGGGGGCGGGGTTTCATATCACCAACCCGAACGCTACCCGGTCCTGCGGATGTGGGTCTTCCTTCTCCTAAAGCAGATTATCCACCAAATAGTAAAAGGCGCCCGCATCAGCGGGCGCCTTTGATTTTAATCTGCTCTGGGCCAGGCTATTTAGCGCCTGAACCATCCTCGGCCACCCGAGCTAGCGGCCTCAGCTTTACAATTACAGCGTTTGTCTGGGGGTATATGGCCGAGCACCTGCTCGACGTGGCGGCCACACCCTGACCAAGTCGGACGTTTACATTTATGGCAAAGTACTGCGCTACACATGCCCCATAGGGTATATGGAAATTGAGGCACTTCCGACCGCTCTAGATTAATCAACTTCTTAGCTTGGCTGACTTTCGAGGGTCGAAGGCCATCGCCAATTCACCCCCAGCGGGGCTTTCCGAAGCGGTACCCGACGGATCTAACCGTTTGGATTAAGTATTCGTGCTGCTCACCGAGCTTTGCCCTTAGGCGTCTTATATGGACGTCGACCGTCCTTGCCCCACCGTAGTACTCATACCCCCATACCCTCGAGAGGAGCGTCTCTCTCGAAAAAACTTTTCCGGGATGAGAGGCGAGAAACTTCAGCAGTTCGTACTCCATGAAGGTGAGGTCCAGCGGCCGACCCGCGATCGCCGCCTGATAGGTCTCTAGATTCATTACCAGTGCGCCATGCTCGATCAGCTCTGCACTTACCCCCCTGCCCGCACGCCAAAAGATATGCTTCAGCCTCACTTCGAGTTCGCTCGGGTCGAGGGGTACGACGATGAAGTCGTCGAAAAGATCCTCTCGAAGGTCGAGTCCGGCAACCTGGTCCCGGTCCGCAACCAATAGCAGGGGTGCGATCTTTTCTTGGGTCTTTCTAATTGACCTCGAAAAGCCGAAGGCACCGGCGTTGGAGTCGACTAAGCAGACAATTGCTCCAGCCCAACCCTCGTCGGGCTCCAATTCGGCGATTCGATCCGGCCTGGTGGTGCACCTGTACTGGTAGCCCAGGTGATCGAGGATCTTTGATAAGGCCGGAAGCGGAGGGTCTGGGTATACGAGTAATGTCTCCATGTATCACAGTACCCTAAGGTATCGGTCGAGCTCGAATTGAGACACCTGCGTCTTATAAGCGGTCCACTCATCCCGCTTATTTCGCACGAACCACTCAAAAACGTGCTCGCCGAGGGTGTCGGCAACCAGGTCTGACTGTTCCATCAGTCGAATCGCCTCATCTAAGTTTCCGGGCAGAGAGGTGATTCCCTTCTGTACCATCTCTTTGGGGGTCAGATCGAAGAGGTTGTCGTTGATCTCTTCCGGTAGGGGGTAACCCTCTTTGATCCCCTTCAGGCCCGCAGCGAGTATGACAGAGAAGGCCAGATATGGGTTACACGCGGGGTCGAGAGCTCGGTATTCTATCCGGGTAGAATCCGGTTTGTTGGCTTTGGGCTTCGGTACCCGAATCAGTGCAGAGCGATTGTTGCGGGCCCAGGAGACGTACACCGGAGCCTCATACCCTACGACTAGTCGTTTGTAGGAGTTGACCCATTGGTTAGTTACCGCAGTGATCTCTCCGGCGTGGCGCATCAGGCCGGCGATAAACCCCTTGGCAACCTCTGATAGGTTTTCACTCTGGTCGGGGTCGAAAAAGGCGTTATTCGTACCTTGGAAGAGCGAGAAGTGGGTGTGCATTCCCGACCCTTGCACTCCGACCAGCGGCTTGGGCATAAAGCTGGCGTGCACGTCGTGGCGGGCGGCGATCTGTTTCGCTATGAGCTTTACCGTTACGATGTTGTCCGCCATAGTCAAGGCATCGGTATAGCGCAGGTCTATCTCATGCTGCGAAGGGGCATCTTCGTGCTGGGAGTATTCGACCGGGATGCCCATCTCCTCGAGTGCTAGGACGGTCTGTTTTCTAATTTCCGTTGGAAAGTCGCTGACTGTCAGCTCGAAGTAGGATCCAAAGTCCAAAGGAGCAGGTTTCACGCTGGGGTCGGAGCTTTTGAAGTAGAAATACTCAAGTTCGGGCGCCGCAAAAAAAGAGTAGCCCATCTTGTGAGCCTTTTCGAGGGTCCTTCGAAGGACGTTTCTTGGGCAGCCGTCAAATGGACTCCCGTCGAGGCTGTTGATGTCGCAGAGGATTCTGGCCATCGAGCTGTCGGTCGGCAGGACCTGGAATGTCCGAGGATCCGGCATAGCCAGCACGTCACTCTCCAACACCCGCGAGAATCCGTCAATAGCGGAGCCGTCGAAGGTCATCCCCTCCTCGAGGGCACTCTCCAGCTCTGCCGGGGTTATTTGAAAGCTTTTCGGAATCCCTAAAACATCGGAGAACCAAAGCTGAATAAATTTAACCCGCCGTTCTTCGACGCTTCTCAGAACGTAATCTCTTTGGGTGCTAGCCCCGTCTTTTTTCGCCACGTGACCATCTTTGTCGCTCCACGTAGGGATCTTCCCTTTGGGGTCTTTATATTAACCTACTCTTCACAACTTAGCCAAGCGCTTTTGGGCCTGATACCCTAAAGTTGGATCAGACGCTCCACGATCAGGAGCTCCGTTGTCTAAGGAGGAGTATGAGAGCGCGTACACCAGCCGAAGTCATAAGACTTGCCAAAGATGAACACGTCGAGATCGTAGACTTGAGATTTTGTGACCTCCCCGGCGTGATGCAACACTTTTCGATCCCCTTAGCCCAGCTGACCGAAGACTCATTTGCGGAGGGGTTCGGTTTTGACGGTTCATCGATCCGGGGCTTCAAGTCCATAGAAGAATCGGACATGATTCTAAAGCCCGATGCAAATACCGTCGTTATTGACCCCTTTCGCCAACACAAGACACTAAATCTGAACTGCTTTATCTTTGATCCGATCACCGGAGAGCCCTATTCCAAGGACCCCCGGTATATCGCCAAGAAGGCCGAAGAGTACCTCGCTACCACGGAGATCGCCGATACGGCCTACTTTGGACCCGAGGCTGAATTTTTTATCTTCAACGACGTAAAGTACTCGCAGGACATTAGGTCCGCCTACTACAGCGTCGATTCGATCGAGGGTCACTGGAACTCAGCCAAGGACGAAAAGCCGAACCTCGGCTACAAGATTAGGCCGAAGGAGGGCTACTTTCCGGTTCCGCCCACCGACAAGCTCCAGGACCTCCGCTCAGAGATGCTCCTGGTGATGCAGTCTTTGGGTATCGAGATTGAAGTCCAGCACCACGAAGTCGCAACCGCTGGCCAAGCGGAAATAGATATGCGCTTTGACACCCTCTTGAAGATGGCCGACAAGCTGATGCTCTACAAGTACGTAGTCAAAAATGTCGCAGTTCAGGCGGGCTACACTGCAACTTTCATGCCAAAGCCACTCTTTGGTGACAACGGATCTGGGATGCATACCCATCAATCTCTTTGGAAGAGGGGTGAGCCGCTCTTCTACGAGAAGGGGAACTACGCGGATCTCTCGGATCTCGGAAGGTGGTATATCGGTGGGATC
>JAKBHQ010000302.1 GCA_021836665.1 Thermoplasmata archaeon | reverse complement strand
AGTCGACGCTTTCACAGTACCTGAACCTGTCGATGCGAATCCTGCACCTGGTGCTCGATCGAGTGCCGAATCTGCCAATCCACTTGGCGGAGCAGAAAGAGATACTCGAGGCGATACGTGAGAGAGACGCCGAGAAGGCCGAAGCCACGGCAAAACAGCATCTCGTCACCTTTGAGAACGAGATGAACGCGGTGCTATTTTCCAGGGACTAAAGTTTTGACCCCTTCGGACCCCGTTGAATGGAAAGCGAGACCCAAGGACATTGGATTCTCTAGGGGGAAATCTTCTTGAGGGGGAGTGCCACAGCTGCGAGAGTCGATTGGCTCTCTCCTTGTCGGACCTTCTTCCTTGTTGGTACTAGTTCGTAAGTGAGTAGCTAACTCTTTTCGTCGGCCTTCAAAGGCACACGGGTCGGCGCTTCGTTTGTGGATCTAGCCTTCAATTTCGCTACATTGAATTCCAGACCTAAAGACTCCTGTCGAAAGTGGTCATATGAGTGGACATTCTTGTCAATAGCCATTGCGGTGCGACTATCGCAATCTAGGTCGCAATCTAGGTCGCAATCTAGGTCGCATTTGCGATCTCTTGGATTGGAGCGAGCCAGCGATGTATAGCCTCCGTCGGCATTGGGCTTTTGCTGTGGCTAAATCAAAACAAAATAAAGCCAACAACCGAAGGAGGCCAAGTCCTAGAAGATCTAGCAGGTCAAATAGTAAACTAGCTAGCCAGGTGGCGCTTTTGCTTCCAGTCTGTTCGATTCCCTCTAGTGAATGAGAACCTTCAAGGCATCGTGTTTGGCTGCGTTGGCGAACACATCGTAGGCTTCAAGAATTTGATCAAACGAGAACTCATGGGTTACGAACTTTTCGACGGGCAGCTTGTGCTCGGCGACGAGTTTCAACAGCATGCCAAGTGTATTAGTGTTCACGAGACCCATTGATATGTCGATATTTTTAATCCACAACTCGTGGAGCGCCAACTCCACCGGCTTTCCGTGCACTCCGATGTTGGCTACGTTACCGCCCGGGCGAACAATTTCCGTCGCCATGGTGAAGGTCTGCGGTATTCCAACGGCTTCAATGGCGACATCGACTCCCGCACCGTCGGTGAGAGCTAAGACCTGCTTTTTCCAGTCGGCGTCGGCTGAGTTCACCGTCTCGGTGGCTCCGAAGTCCAAAGCCCGCTTCAGTCGCGCCTCGTCAAGATCAATAGCAATGATCTTCGAGGGGCCGTAAAGGCGGGCCGTCATCACGGCGGAAAGTCCGACTGGTCCAGATCCAATCACCGCAACGACGTCGCCTGGATTCACTTGGCCGTACTTAACGCCTATCTCGAATCCGGTTGGTAAAATGTCCGACAGGAGGATGCCTTCGGAGTCCGACATTCCCTTCGGGAGCTTGTAGGCAGAGTTCTCGGCAAAGGGAACGCGAACATATTCGGCCTGTGTCCCATCAATCATATACCCGAAGATCCACCCGATGCCGGCGAGGCCTTCTGGGTCGAGGCAGTGACTGTATAGACCTTGGCGGCAGTTCGAACATTGTCCACAGGAGCTTACGCACGATAGGATTATGCGGTCTCCGACGGCAAATTGCGTCACTCCGGTGCCGACCTCGGTTATTTCACCGATCCCTTCATGCCCCAGGATCCGTCCTACCTTGACTTCGGGAACATCGCCTTTCAGGATGTGTAAGTCTGTACCACAAATTGTGGTAGCGACCATCTTAACTATCACGTCCGTTGGCTGCTGAATGACTGGATTGGGAACCTCTTGCCAACTCTTTTTGCCGGGTCCGCCGTATACGAGTGCCTTCATAACTGTCTCTCCTCGAAGTAGGTGTTTGACTAATTTTTGTCTGCCCTAACTCCTTTTTCTATCTGGGCCTGGGTCTGCTTTAAGGGCCACTGCTTTTATGGGCCACAGCCAAAGGGCCGTGCCATGGGCCTGTCGCTAGCTTAGGGACCGTGTGCTTGTAAAATGATGAGTCTCCGAGTTGCCCTCGGCCTACTAAAGGGCAGCGTGGTCGGGCGGATTGTATCGCAGCTGTTTGCTGTCTGTATTGGTTATCCCAATTCGTTTTGCCTGCAGATACCCAGCGAGATACATCCAATCGGGGCCTTCACACTGATGCTACGCCTTAGATTTTCCCACTTGCTGTCACTCAACCGGGGCTAACACTGGCTTTTGCACCTTACGAAGTTGCGATCTATTGGCGAAGTTATCAAATTAGATGTCAAAGAAAATGCTTGTCTAGCTGGAGTGAAGCAAGAGTATTTCATAATACGGGATGACAGTTCCAAGATTGTGTTGTAGTATCCAGACTACGACACTGTTGGGGGGTCGGAAGCTTTATATAAGGCGAATTGCCGTCAGCTACGGACGGCGGGAGGTCGTAATGTTCGTAAATAAGATGCCGAAGTACGAAATTCTCTCTGAGGATGCGCTGGCAGCGCTTGACAGGGGATGGAAGCGGATCGTCAGTGAAATCGGGGTCGAGTTTGTTCACGATGAAGCATTGGCGCTCTTTAAGGCGGCCGGCCAAAAGGTCGAGGGCAATCTCGTCAAGTTCGACCCGGAGTTCATATTAGAGCAGGTGGCTAAGGCGCCACATAATTTCGAGTTGCAGGCTAGGAACCCAAAGAATTCGGTCCATATCGGCGACGACAACATGGTATTTGGAGCAGTATACGGCCCTCCCTTTTTTAGAAAAGGTGACCAGCGAGGCGACGCTACGCTGGAGAACTTCCGTACGCTGACCAAGCTGTCACAGGCATTCCCCGAGCTGGACTCGGCCGGAGGCGTCATCTGTGAGCCCAATGACGCCCCATTCGATTCTCGCCACCTCGATATGCTTTTCGCTCAGTTGACCCTTACTGACAAGATCTACATGGGTAATGTCGTTTCAGGGATCAATGCCAAGGACACTATGGCGATGACCGAGATAGCCTTCGGCGGTCGAGAGACCTTGGAGAAGACCCCGGCGACTCTTTCCCTGATCAACTGTAACTCCCCTTTGCGCTGGGATACGAGGATGCTCGAGGCTCAGTTCGAATATTCGAGGGCAAACCAACCCGTGGTACTAACTCCGTTTCTTCTCATGGGAGCTATGTCCCCGGTGAGCATCCCAGCTACCCTCGCTCAGCAAATGGCTGAGGCGCTATCAGGAATTACCCTTTCTCAGCTGATTAGGCCGGGGGTTCCTGTTGTCTTCGGGTCGTTCTTGTCCAACATAGACATGCAATCCGGATCACCCTGTTTTGGTACTCCGGAGTCAGCGGTTGGACTTTTGTGCACCGGCCAGATAGCACGCCACCTCGGACTGCCGTGGCGCTCAGGTGGGGGTCTCACCTCGAGTCAGGTCCCCGATGCCCAGGCGGGATACGAGGCGCTCATGACCATGATGCCGACTTTCCTCGCCGGCGCCAACTGGGTGATGCATACCGCTGGTTGGTTGGAGGGCGGCCTTGTCGCTTCGACCGAGAAGTTCGTAATCGATATCGAGATCCTGAGGATGCTGCAACACGAATTCACTCCGGTAGAGTTCGACGAGGAGTCGTTCGCTTTTGGTGCACACGTGGAGGTCGGCCATGGAGGTCACTTCTTAGGTGCAGAACATACTATGGAGCACTTTAGAACGTGTTTCTATCGCCCGCTACTGTCCTCTTCTCAGAACTTTGACCGTTGGTCGCGTGAGGGGAAGAAAGACGCCGCTGTTAGGGCCGGAGAGATCGCAGAGAAGACCCTTGAAGCCTACGTCGAACCCCCGATGGACAGCGCAATTAGAGCAGAACTTGAGGATTATGTCGCAAGGCGCCGCAAGGAACTTGGGGACTAGAGGCCCAACTAGCCCCGGTGGGACCGGGAGGCGATCCTGATCACTTCCCGGTCCGTTACCAAGATGTCCAGGGCGACGTCGTGAGGTTCTGCGGGAACTTCTTCAGCAATCTGGGAGGAGAAGCAGAATCCGATCGTGGTGCTGGCATCTCCAAGGGCGCTCAGGTAGCGGTCGTAGAATCCGCGGCCGTAACCGAGCCGGAAGCCATTGCGATCGAAGGCGAGGCCCGGC
>JAKBHQ010000507.1 GCA_021836665.1 Thermoplasmata archaeon | reverse complement strand
CGCCACCTTGAGTTCCGTGTTTGCCACCGTTTTAGGCAAGAGGAAAGCCAAAAACGCAACGGCGAAGATCGCTCCCAGAAAAAAACTTCCATGAAAAAGAGTCCCCGCAAAAACCAAGTAGAACCCTGCTAGGGCAAGCTTTGGCTTCTCAATCGCAGCGATGCCAAGCAATACAGCCACAAGAACGCTCAATTCCTGTCCAAAAATTGGCCAGAATCCAAACAGTTTGTAGGACAAAAACATTACTGCTAGACCAAGAACGATCTTCCGAATCCACTCACCGTAATCTCGGTACCACCTTCTCGCCAGCACATAGGGCCCGCCCGCAATCTTCTCGACTCGCTCCGACCAAGCATTTGCACGAGGTTCCGCTCCAGGGGGATTGCTCACAAATGCTCCCATTTCTCCACCTTTTCCGATTTCCGCCACTGGCTACCATTCCTCGCGTTTATATGCGACCTTTGATTAAAATACTTCGGCATTTTTGCACAATCATTTAGGTGTAACCAAAACGTGGTCGTTGGTTTCTCAATTTTAGTAATCACCTTCTACTACCGCCGGTTGGCGTAGTTTGAACCAATGCATAGGGCGGCTTGTAATATATCAATAAACTCAGGCAGAAATAAGCTCCGCCTAATCCGACAGCGCGACTATAGGTCCATTACGAAAAGGACAAGTCCTACCTTATGCACTCGGTATTTTTAAGTCCCATTGTCGTCTCGGCGAGTGCATTGTCAAAGTCGTCGCCAACAAAGCCCATAAAGGGCCTCATCCCTTCTATCGCCAGGGTTTCCCAAAAGCGCACGACGGTGCAATGCGAGCTAGCGTCTGCATTTAAGCCAACTTCGGATTAATAGTGGTCGTGGAGTGCATTATCTTTCGGCCACGTACTCTCAGACTCTATTGGATGCGGGTATCGCACCATCGGTACGGACCACGGGTGATTCCAACGATAATGCCCTGAGTGAAAGCAACAATGCCTTGTACAAGGCCGAGATGGTCCGACCGCAGGGTGGCTTCAAGGGAACTACAGGTCTTGAGTGGGCGAGACTACTCTCGATCGATTGGTTCAACAATTGAAGGCTCCACGGTTCAATTGGAATTATTTTGCCGTCGGAAGTTGAAGCCAACTACTACACTCAAATAGAACTTCATAAGCCTATCAGTTTTCAAATAATTGAGTCTTTACTATTCCCGAAGTATATCACTTTGAGGTCACTTTTTTTATACGCAAACCGTTGTGGAAATAAACATTCTGTGGGGCACTCGTCTTTTCCCGCAATGTAGCATTTTACATTATGCAGGCCAATTAAATTGATGATTCAGTTTTAAAGACCCTTCAAAGTTGACGATCTGATATACCTCTGCGGCCCTAGATCTCTACGCTAAAGTCAATGGCATTATTCCCCACACACCACTTTGGTACATCAATTGAAAACTCGACTGGTTGGCAGAAAAACACACCTTTTGTAACTGGCCAGTGCTTGTCTACCAAAATCCAGTCGGTTAGGTTTCTCGCGGCCTAGTTAATCACCCAAGGGGACACTGTCACAGCCAGGATGTAGTCTTCAGAAAAAGAACAATCGACATGTCACGTGTCCAGCATTGAAACGTAGAAAGTCTGGATGATGCAAAAATGGATCACGAAGAGCAAAGAGTTACACTGAATAGGGCTGAAATATGGCAATCGACCATGAGCGGAAGCGTTAAAGACTCCTTGATCACGGCCCACCAAGTCGGCCCCCGTCAGATTCTGCTCGACCATCCTTTATGGCGAGAGGAAAAGGAAGAGCTGGAAAGTAAGTCATTATCTCCAGGTGCCTCACTCTCGCATGGTTCTGGCCAGCGAGCAGTATTGGAATCGCCCGATAAATCAAGAACCTGCTTCGAAGTCGACCGAGACCGGATTCTTCATCGCTCCAACGCCTTCAGAAGGCTCGCAGGCAAAACCCAAGTATTCATTTTCCCTGACGACCATATGCGCAACCGGCTTACACACGCTCTCGAAGTCACCCAGATCGCCCGGGCAATTTCCAGCCAATTAAGGCTCAACGTTGCCCTCACGGAGGCGATCGCCCTGGGGCACGACTGTGGGCACGGTCCTTTTGGACACGCTTCTGAAGATGCTCTCTCTCAATTTATTGACGAAGGATTCGACCATGCTCCCTGGGGAGCGTCAGTGGTGCTTGCTCCACTCAACCTCACCGAGGAGACCTTAGATGGAATCGCCAACCACTCATGGAGCAGACCAGCGCCTTCTACCCCTGAAGGTGAGGTAGTCTCCTGGGCGGACCGCATAGCTTATGTTTGCCACGACTTCGAGGACGCAGTTTCGGCGGGGATCGTTCATCCAAGGGATCTCCCGAAAGATGTCCTGGCACTCCTCGGTCCGACACGAAGCGGCCAAATAAATGGCTTTATAACAAACCTCGTCAAGACGGTTGCAAAAGCTGGCACGATAGCTATGACGCAGGAGTATGGCCAAGCATTAGCCTCGTTTCGACTTTTCAACTACTCTGCGATTTACAACCGAACCGCATCGTTAGAGCAAGCCAAGGCCGTGCATCCGCTCATTTCCGCTCTTGTCGAACATTTCGCGCAGTTTCCGGATGCAATTTCTTCAAAGCCACAGCAAAACAAGGCGTCTAACACCACGTCACGGGGAATGCCTACCGAGCCGCCTGACCCAGAAACGGATCAAGCGTATCGGGCTTCGGTCGGATATGTCGCTGGAATGACCGACCGATACGCAGTCAAGACGGCATTATCCACTCTGGAGTGGAACCCGGACAGACTTCCAAGGGGAATTGACATTCGCAGCTAATGCGGGTTTTTACAAGAACAACAGTCTTGAAGATCACGCCCGCTTTAGCCTGCCGGTGACCGAGCCCCTTAGACCATGCCAGAAATACCTCGCTCTTTTTTTCGTAGGAGCGGTCAAAAGTGGCTCGGTTTTGCTAAAGGCCGCTATTTGATGGGCGTTTTCAGATGAACTGAAAGCTTAAGTCCCTCTTCGATTGCCCTCGCTGGTTTCGCACCAACGGTCATCTCGGTGAGCTTTCCGTCCACAAAGAGTCCGATCGATGGAATTGAAAAGACCTGATACTGCCTGGCTATCTCTGTGTTCTTGTCAACGTCTACCTTTACCAGCTTTACCGATCCGCCCTTTTCGAGTGCAATCTTGTCGAGTTCAGGCGCCACCATTCTGCACGGACCGCACCAGGGTGCCCAAAAATCAACTATCACGGGAACTTCAGATGCCATGACCTCAACTGCAAATGTCGATGGATCGTCTGCTGTAACTGCTACTGACATAATTCTCCTTCCAGTTTCACAAACAGCCACCGTTAGAGAACAATTCCAATTATGAAAGCCTTACCACGAGTCGACCTCGCACCTTCCCTGCCAAGATATCGTCTGCGAGCTTGGGGATTTCTTCGAGCTCTACCTCCCGAGTCATCTCGTCAAGAAGCTTCTTTGGCACTTCGTCCCGCAACCTCGCCCAGGCTATCTCTCTCCGGTTCAGTGGTGCCATTACCGAATCGATCCCGAGAAGGTTTACTCCTCGCAGTAAAAAGGGCATCACCGAGGCGTCGAAGCGTCCACCGCCAGCGAGACCCACTGCCGCAACCGACGCATTCCGCTTTAGTTGGGAGATCACCCGTGCCAAAGTAACGCCTCCGACGGCGTCGATACACCCACCCCACCTCTCGGACTCAAGCGGCCTTTGGCTTGGTACAGATAGCTCGCTTCTGTCGAGTATCGACGATGCCCCAAGATCTCGAAGATACTCAGCCTCTTCTGGTCTGCCAGTCGATGCAACAACCTTGTATCCAAGTCCATGCAGGATGGTAACAGCTATGGAACCCACGCCACCTGCTGCACCAGTGACCAAGACTTCATCGTCTGAACTCTTCAAGCCATGCTCTTCGAGCGCCATAAGTGCCAACATCGCCGACAGTCCAGCGGTACCTATCGCCATCGCATCGCGAGAGGACAAACCTTCGGGAAGTTTAAGGGCAAAGCTGGAGTTGACCCGTGCTAACTGTGTATAGCCGCCCCAGAAAG
>JAKBHQ010000214.1:2032-4094 GCA_021836665.1 Thermoplasmata archaeon | reverse complement strand
TGAGAGACCATGCCTTGCGCAGTGCGTCCTCTTTGGGCCCCTGTTGTCTTCTTGTCATTGTCCAAAACCTCCAATCGGCTGTAAGGGTGTAAAGTACATTATATCCCACATCATAGCATATGTCAAGGATCTGACTCCAAATATACGGTATAGTCACGGAGAATGGTTCCGTTATGATCGCTAACACGGGCAGTAAAGGATCTTTGAAGGGCATATTCATCTTTACAGTTGCGACGTAATTCACTTTACACCTCCTTCGGGAGCCGGGACTGGAGACTGTCTAGTAGCCCTGCTAAGGCGAGCAGGTCCTGGATGCGAAATGCAGTGCGTCCGGCGGATACGACAACGTAAGGATCCGGTGGGTCGACATCCGTCCAGGTGGCGGGCATGCTGGTCGTCAACCCCCCTTGTCCAACGATAAAGACCCGGTCCTCACCCCAGTTTCGCTTGCGTGAGATCAAGTCGAACTCCTGTCCAGCCAGTGGGTGGAAGGGATGCGTCACCCGGATCCGTTGTTGCTCAAGCGCCCCACTGGGTGCAATCGACGACTCGGTCCAAGGGCGTGCTGGAGCGGTTTGTGAGATGGGCTAGGACTCAGTCGGACGCCAGAGGATGCAATTGTTGGGTGAAAAGTTGGGCAGAACGGCGGAACGTGGCATGCTGAGCCGATTGTCAGTCCACCCGTAGCACTGTCCGGGAGGCCACGTCGGAGGCGGTAGACGTGAGTGGGTCCGCTTCGCAATCGATCTCTTCTACGGCGACCGGCTGTGGTTGCGGGAGATCTTCGAGCATTTGCTCGCTCAGTTGCGTAAGAACAAGAGCCGAGAGAGTATCTCGCATGGCGCAACTATTCTGGAGAGCATGGGAGTGCTGCTTGACTTGGTGTTGTCTCACCGTAACGAGATCGATCGTCTCGTTCGAGAACATCATGGACGCAGTGTATCCGTCTTCGGATCAGTCGCCCGCGGAGAAGAGACCTCTGAGAGCGACGTTGATCTGTTAGTTGACTTCGACGAACAAAGTACTCTCTTCGACCTACTTCATCTTCAAGAAGCCATCGCAGGCGTTCTAGGCACGTCTGTGGATGTCGTGGCAGCCAAAGGGCTAATGAGTCGAGATGAACATATCAAGCGGGAGGCCATCCCAATTTGAGTAGGAATGACGAACACCGTGTTGCGGACATATTTGATGCAGCCGACGAACTTGCGGTGATAGTCGCCATGGGGCCATCCGACGATGATGACGGGCGTATTCGCCTACGCGCAGTCGAACGCCTACTCGAAATCATCGGCGAGGCGACAGGCGCGCTGTCAGATGAGTTTATTGGTGAATACCCCGGAGTCCCATGGAGTGACATATCCGCTCTACGAATATTGCTTGCGCATCACTACCATCGTATCGACCCTAACCAGGTATGGGCAATTGCTCGAGTCTCTGTCCCTGACTTGGTCATCGCTCTGCGGAGCAAGGGTTCATGATTGTTCCGAGCGAAACCAATACCTTTTGGTCCGGACTGGTGAATCCTATCTGATCCACCGTAAGGGCGAGGGGCTCGAGGAAAGTGGAGGCATGACCAAGAACTCGCCGAGGCGAGGAACGAGTTTGGAAGCCGCATGACCAAAAGCAACCCAGGGTTGCATGAAATACGGCTTGCTAATGCCACAGCTATCCACTTTGTGGGCCTTGTTGGGCCTTCCCGCGAGTCTGCGAGGCTAAAGGATGCCCTGACCTGGTGGGCCGCCAGGGTCTCGAACCCTGCACCTTGGGATTAAAAGGTGCTTATAAAGTGTCCGAGCCGGTAGTAATAGTGACCGAGTACATCTCATTCTTGCAGCTCATTGAGGTGTTCTGGTAAGTGTGATGAGACGACCTCGGACTGGGTCGGACGTTCTCGGGCACAATTGTTGGGTGAAAAGTTGGGTGAAGGGGACTTGAGGATCCTCCCAAGGATTGCTTAGCCGTGTTGCTGTCACTGCCCTTTCCCGAACGCTCTTGACATGTCTTCGGTCTTTCAATGGAACGCATGATCTTTGCTGCCCGTATGCCAGCAGACAATTGTACG
>JAKBHQ010000214.1:0-1482 GCA_021836665.1 Thermoplasmata archaeon | reverse complement strand
CTCCCCGATATAATCACCAGCCAGCATCACCGTCACATCAAAGCGCTAGCTCTACTGGTGAGCTTGAAGCCCCAAACTGGGCCGGGAACCAGGCAAAGAACGGCAGCCAATTCAATTCGATCGTCGCAAAGTGGAACGTTCCATCGGTTGGAAGTCCTGCAGGCACGAATGCATACTCCTCCATCTGGCCAGGGCTAGGATCGGGAAACACGAGTTCGAACCAGCTCCTACAAGCAGGCAGCGAGCAGGACATCAGCTGGCAGTATGTCCTGCATTATGGATGGGAGGCGTCTACTTCCTACTACCTTTGGTGGGAGGCATTTCCGTTTAACGCCCAGCAACAGGTCAATATTGCCGTGAGTCCTGGACAGGCCATCTTCGTCAACGTTGCCTACTACGGCTCCTCGACGGCACACTACTACATCAAGAACGAATCAACGGGGGTTGCCACCAGTTTCGATGCCTCCTTCAGTGGTGGTTTCACGGGCTTGAATGCCGAATGGATCGTAGAGCGTACCCAAGTGGGCAACAACTATCCGCCGCTAGCCGACTTTAACAACACGACCTTCAGCGACGCCAATGCGGAACAGGGAAGCACCTGGAATGGTGTTGGAAACTGGAGTCATAATTACCTGGACATGTATGACTGGCACAACGACGATTCCGAAGTTACCGACGCCTATCCTGGACCGATAAGCTCTGGGAATACCTTCACCCTCTATTGGTCCAACTACGGGGATACTGACGCGGTTGGGACATGACACGGCTGGAACTCGGACACCTGCGGCAAGTTAACGCCGCGGATAGGTGAAGGCGATCGATGAACACGAAGCGACTTCTGCAACCACAAGTCTTGATCGCTATCCTTCTTTTGCTGCTTCTGGTGGCTGTCGTGATCTTTGCGAATAGGTCATCTGATAGGCCCAACACTGGCACATTCACAGTTGAAGCGATCGGGATCGTTGTGAACCAGAAAGGGACATGTGCAGAGGTTGGCCAGCCTAATCCTTTTCTAAGAACCATAAATCGCCCTGGAGTGGTCTGCACCCATGGAGTTGTTCTTGGCAGGAAGGGAGAATGCGTGACCTTTGGGGAAAATAACTTTACTCCGAGGTTTACCATTCCTGAGCCCGCCAAAATGTCGCTCTGTAAAAGCCACGGGCTTCACATGCCATCCTAAATCGGGAAGCTGATTCATAGCGCAACTGAACGAAGCTGCTTGTCGAAAACGCTGATCTCCGTTGCGCCGCATTACTTGCGATTCAGCAAGCTCAGCATACCGTATCAGTTACACCTGCTGCATTCGCGAAGGTCGTCGTGAACCGTCCCGGACATCTTTGGAGGGCCGATTCGGTGGCTGCCGCGCCTGGGCAAGGTACGACAGCACGCATTCGGTCGGTAGATGGTATCGATCGAAAGTCGAGGAGTGCCGAATCAGCTGTGACAGGCTATCTGGATTCAGGGGCATCGATCCATCGCACG
>JAKBHQ010000367.1 GCA_021836665.1 Thermoplasmata archaeon | reverse complement strand
CAGTTCATGGTCGCGGACATGGCGATGAAACTGGAAGCGGCGAGGCTCCTGGTGTATAAAGCCTGCTCGTTGGTGGATCACGATCCAAATTCTGAGTTATCGAAGTTTGGCGCTATGGCGAAGGCTTTCGCTTCTGATACTGCGATGTCGATAACGGTCGACGCACTGCAGTTGTTTGGCGGATATGGATATACGACCGAGTTTCCCATGGAACGTTTTATGCGAGATGCAAAGATCACTCAGATCTACGAGGGAACCAACCAAGTTCAGAGAATCGTTATCGCAAGGAACGTCATAGGTTAGCAATTGGCTCTTGCGGCCCCGGTGATGCTAAGCCCAATGCTCGAATAAGTTACCGATTCTCGCCGATTAGGTAGAGCCAATAAGGGTGGTGGTGAAACGTTGACAACGCCCCTTTTTGACTCGTTTTCTCAACCTATTGGAGAAGGCGCTAAAGCGAGCGCTTTAGATGTTTTGCCACCTTCGGGGACCTTCGATGGTTCCCCATCGCCCATAGTCCCTCATTTATACCACTAATCCTGGGTGAGGGGGAACGTTTGGCCATGGAGACGACGGTGGAGCAGAGCTGTCAGGCTTGAATGGGAAATCTGGATTTGCCATTTGATTTTAGATTTATCCAAACTTCTAACCGGTCTGAACGGGTGTGACTAGGGTCGGGCAATGTAGAGAGCGGATCCCAAAATCAATCTCGCTATTTGAACATTTTTGGTTAATTGGCTTTAAGCTTAAATGAGTGACTCCGCTTGCCTGTCAATGCGGTACGCTCCCAAGGTAGGAGCGCGAGGGGAAGTGAGTCGTTGGTGACGCTTTGCTATCTCTGACCTGTGTGAATCTAGTCCTTAATCGAGCTGAAGAAGTAACAGCTAAACGGGGCGGATTGGTCGAGACAAGGTGGTTGGCTTTGACTTGCGGGGACTCCTCGTCGGATCGGTTCTGATTCCGACGAATTACAAGTTGGTCTACTGGTTCATCGTGAACCAAGGAGGAAATCGGATTGGAACCGAGAATTGGAGTGGTCGGCTGCGGACTGATGGGTTCGGGTATCGCAGAAGTTTGTGCGAGGTCAGGCCTGGATGTAATCGTGGTCGAATCCAATAAAGAAGCCTTGATGAGAGGTCAGGATAAGGTAGCGTCCTCTCTCGCCCGCGCCGCCAAGGGTGGCAAAATTACCGAGGCGGAGAGGGAAAGGTCTATCGAGCTCCTAACTTTTTCCGAGGAGATGGAGGCACTCTTTGACCGCGACATCGTCATAGAGGCGATTGTCGAGTCAGAGGTAGCAAAGATCGATGTATTCAAAGGTCTCGACTCCATTGTCAAGTCTGAGGATGCAATCCTTGCCTCGAACACCTCTTCGATTCCGATAATGAAGCTTGCGATGGCGACTAAGCGTCCAGCGTCGGTGATTGGAATCCATTTTTTCAATCCAGTTCCAGTACTACCGCTGGTCGAATTGGTACGGTCGCTTTTGACTTCGGAAGTCGTTGAGAAGAAGGCCCAGGAGTTTGCCGAAGGACTTCTTCACAAGACGGTCATCAGGTCGAAGGACCGGGCTGGGTTCATTGTCAATGCTTTGCTGATTCCATATCTACTTTCGGCGGTTCGGATGTTCGAAACCGGGTTTGCGAGTGCCGAGGATATCGATCAGGGAATGGTGAAGGGTTGTGCTCATCCGATGGGACCCCTCGCTTTGACCGACCTTATCGGGCTTGATACGACGATGGCGGTCGCCGAATCGCTCTATGAGGAGTTCAAGGAGCCGCTATATGCCCCACCGCCACTGCTATCGCGAATGTGCGAAGCGGGACTTTTAGGGCGCAAGAGCGGGCGCGGTTTTTACGACTACTCAAAGTAGTTAGCTCCGGCTCACCCTATCGGTGCAACTAGCATCGAGTAATCATGTATGAAGCTCCAAGAGTAAGGTTTGCGCCATCGCCGACGGGTTACTTTCACGTCGGTGGTGCGCGTACCGCCCTTTTTAACTGGCTGTTTGCTAAACGTTTCGGGGGTGTCTTCGTTCTAAGGATTGAAGACACCGATGAGGCGCGAAACCGGCCCGAATGGATTGACGGCATCTGCTCCGCCCTGCAGTGGCTCCAGATCACTTGGGACGAGGGACCCTATTTGCAGTCTGAGAGGTTAGACCTTTATGCGAGGGCCGCTCAGAGCCTCTTTGACGCTGGCAAGGCTTACTACTGTGACTGTCAGCGATCGGAGATCGACGAGCGTGTTAAAACGGCTGGTCTGCCGCCTGGGTACGACGGTTTCTGTCGTGACCGTGGACTAGAAGTGGCTCCGGGTCGTGCGTTGCGATTCAAGGTGCCCAAAGACGGCGAGACGGTGGTCGATGACCTCGTTAGGGGTAGGGTGGCCTTTGATAATGGCACCATCGACGACTTCGTTCTGGTTAAGGGGAATCGGGCTCCTCTATTTGTTCTCGCAAATGTTGTCGACGACCTTGACATGAGGATCACTCACGTCATAAGGGCTGAGGAGCATCTTCCCACTACGCCTAAGGCCATCTTGGTGTATGAGGCCCTGGGCCAGAAGGCGCCACAGTTTGCCCATGTCCCGGTGCTTGTGAATGAGAAGCGGCAAAAGCTCTCAAAGAGGCGCGACAGGGTTGCGGTAGAGGATTACAAGGAGATGGGATTTCTCCCCGAAGCGATGGAAAACTACCTAGTACTTCTGGGCTGGAGCCCCGGGGATGACCGAGAATTTCTTACTAGAGAGCAAGAGCTGGAACTCTTTAGCCTCGACAGGGTTGGTCACTCGCCTTCGTTTTTCGATGTTACCAAAATGCTTCATTTCAATAAGCATTATATTTCGCTGCTTTCACCAGAGGATTTATTGCAAGCCGCCCTTCCATATCTCGAGGCGTGCGACTTTTGGGATGGTTCGACAGACCAGCGAAGCAGCTTCTTGAAGCTTGCTCCGGAAATCTGCACCAGGATCGGTCTACTTTCAGAAGTGCCCTCAATGGTGGACTTCATCTACCAGGGTCAGCTCAAATTCGACGAGGCCGCATTCAGCTCGGTAGCTTCCGATAAGGGTTCAAAGGATCTACTCGAAAGGTCCGTGGAGATTTTTTCGAGTCTTGACCATTTTGGGCGAGAAGAGCTGGAGGTGGCTTGCCGGGCGTGGGCAGAGGAGAGCGGACTAAGCCTCAGGAAACTCCAGGTACCAATTCGAGTCGCTATCACCGGTAAGAAGATCGGCCCACCGCTTTTTAGTGCCATGGAGGTGCTGGGAAGCAAGGCTTGTCTGAGTCGTTTAGCCGAACTGGCGCACATGCTAACAGAAGCAGATTGAGCAAGGCCTACGTAGCTAGCGAAACTGATATCGTTCGGCACCATTCGATACTTGCCGTCTTTTTGGTCTTGGTAATTGCTCCACTCAGCTACCTTGTGGCCTGTTTTGGCGAGGTCTATCTAACCTCGTTGGTCTCCTACCACGTAAAGGCGGACGCCATCGTTGTTATGGGAGCAGCGGAGTTCGATGGTGTGCCTTCTAAAGTGCTCGCTGCGCGCCTCAATCAGGCCAGCAATCTTTTTACTATGCGCCTGTCCTCGCTAGTTATATTGACCGGTGGAAAAGAGCGGAACGACAGGTTTACCGAAGCCATTGCGGCAAAGTCATATCTTTTGAAGCTGGGAATACCCGCTCGGGATATCGTTTCTCTTTCAGCGGGAAGGGATACCTTTGAGGAGGCCGACGAGGCCGCAACATACCTAAGGCAGCGGGGCCTTAAATCGGCCCTTATAGTTTCTGACCCATTTCACAGTTTCAGGGCGACCCAGATCTTTTCGCAACTGGGCTTGGACGTACACCCATCTCCCACCAGGACTTCTCCAATACGGGGTGAACTTGCGCTTCGATATATGGCGCGAGAAGCGTTAGCGGTGGCGGCAGGAAATTTGATAGGATACAGAAGCCTCAGCAATCTACTACATGGAGCGCCGCTAGTCCGGCTATGGTGATTGTTGGCTTTAAGCCATTCGGGGGTGGTGTAATCGGCAACACTACAGGTTCTGGCCCTGTCATTGGGGGTTCGAGTCCT
>JAKBHQ010000352.1 GCA_021836665.1 Thermoplasmata archaeon | reverse complement strand
ACTCGCTGGCGCTGTCGGACGAACTCATACTCCCCAGTTATCAGGTAAGTTGTCGCTACAGTCGGCGGTGCCCCGCTAGAGATCATCAAGCAGTACGTGGCCAATCAGCGCAACGTTTGAGCGCAGGTCTCAGGGCTTCGCCCTGGTGGGGCTCTACATCCCCATGGCTAAAGCCAGGGGCATTCCGCCCCACACCCCATTCTGGTATTACAGCCTTGCCCAACGTTCAGAGTAGAAGCTGACAACTTCCAACGCAATCGGCTTCAGATTTGAGAACCTCAATTCGAGGCGCTAACAGACCAAGAATATGAGCCGGATAGCATCGGAAGTAGATTGGAAACAAGCAGGCAAAAACCGCATGATAATATCTACATCCCCCCAGGAACCTCGAGCCCTACCAAAAGCATGTCACGGCTGAGGCTGGTCACAATACGTGGCAAACACATTGAGGCGTCGTTTGAGAAATACTGAAGCTCAAGGAGTGGTATTTTTAACTCTTAGATTAGACAAACCTAGGGTCAGGGTCTTTGCAAGCTATCTTTTCGTCATCATCGTTGCGCTCTTCCTTGCCCACCTGGACAATCAGGCCGACTTCTTGGTCTTTCGTCATGCCGCATCAATGGACCTTGCGGGTAAAGACCCCTACCCCGTTCTAGGGTCAGCTTCGGTCTATTCTGGAAGTTCCTTCGTCTACCCGTACCTGATCTCCTGGCTATTCGTACCTTTCGCTGCTCTGCCTGTGTGGCTGGCCGAAGAGTTCTTCGTAATTGTCAGCATCGTTGCATACCTTTTAGGCCTGAGGCTGCTCGGCATTAAGTCAAATACACTCGTGCTCTCATTACTCCTCTCTTCGGTCTCGATCATCTCCTTCCAGATGGGTACCTTAAACCCATTACTCTTCCTCGCCATCGCAGCAACCTGGAAGTTCAGAGATAATCCGACCGCATCTGGAATCTTTGTGGCAATCGCAGTCTCAGCAAAGCTTTTCCTACTACCCTTAGGTCTATTCCTCGTCTTCACTAGAAGGTTTAGGGCGTTTATAACGGCATCAGGATTCGTTGGCGCGATCCTCGGCTTAGGATTCCTTTTCGGACCACTATCAGCCTTTGGATACTTCAGGCTCTTGATGCAGCTTGCTCGTCATGAAGGCAGCCAAGGGTACTCCCTTGCTGCACTGCTTAGCCGCCTTTCGATTGGGTCAAAACCAGCGATGGCAATAGCGATTGCCAGCTCAGCAGCGATCTTCTTCCTCGCCATGACGATCATCGAACCAAGACGTAAACAACAGGGGATCTTCCTTGCATCGGTAGTTTCCAGCCTAATTATCACCCCAATTATGTGGGCTAGCTACCTTCCGCTCTTGATACCTCCAATGGCAACCCAAGAACGAAAGCGAAACTGGCTGATTTTCCTGGGCCCTGCGAGCTGGATACTCGTTACACCCGACCGACTCGGAGCCATTGGTGACGCAGTTGCCTTTGTTATAGTAGTGGCATCGAGCCTCCTCTATTGGCGACAGTTTCGAATCGGAGATAGTAGTGCTGAAGTACCTGTTTCAACCGATCTTTCCCGGATCATGCCACCAAGCAAAGCGACTAAGACCAGAAGAACAGCCAGCTACACACTGGCGATCGGTTACCTAGCCCTTACCGCGGACTCACTAACCCATGAGATCGGTCTCGTTCCGACTGCATTCGTCCAAATCGCCATAGTTCTCATCTGTCTCCTTGCGTTGGCGCCAACCCAGAAATCGCCAAAGCGTCCACTACCGACGTCAAGCCAATGACCTAAGATAGGCATTAGGGCGGCGGATCGAAACTATTACCACTTGAGACCTTGATAGAAATGGAGCAAAGTGCTTGAAGAACTGATCAGGGACCTAAATCAGGAGACCCAGGATCTAGTTGCGGTCTTGGAACCCCTAGGCAGTTCCGACTGGCAGAAACCAACCCCATCGGTACCTTGGAGCATTGAAGACCAACTAGTTCACCTAGCATTCTTTGACGAGGTCGCAGAGGTTGCCATCAGGGACACGAGCGAGTTTTCGAGGCTACTTTCTCAGTTCATAGACCAGCCCGGATCCCTTGACGAGCTGATCGAGACCAAAAGGGCCGGTCGCAGATTCTCTTCGGTAATGGAATGGTTTCTTGCCGCCAGATCACAACTGACGGCAACCTGTAGGGCCGCAGATCCCAAAGTGCGCTATGGGTGGTTCGGTCCGCCGATGAGCCTGGCCTCGATGCTGACGGCTCGACTGATGGAAACTTGGGCTCACGGGATCGACATCAGGGACTCGCTGGGTTTGGCCCCAAACGACTCGGCACGGCTAGCCCACATCTGCTTCCTAGGCTATCGAACGAGGGACTTCAGCTTCATAAACCGGGGAATGGATCCCCCGCGAAGTGAAGTGTTCGTCGAATTGACCAACGGTAAAGGCTCAATTAGTTATGGAAATCCGATGGCTACCGATCGAATCTCAGGGTCGTCGTTGGACTTTGCACTAGTCGTCACACAGCGACGAAGTCTTCTAGACACCGGCCTCGTCGTCGAAGGGGAAGACGCTAGAAAATGGATGTCAATTGCCCAGGCCTTTGCCGGCCCCCCGGGACCTGGGAGACAACCCAGATTGGAGGATTAATTAGAAAGTTAACTCTCTTCAATTGACGGAATGTCCTAGTCAGCTATGCGGCCTCTGTCGGTACGAGCTTCATCGACTCACTGAGCCTAGTCGGCTGCGAGTTCCCCCTTCGCAACGAGCACGCGTCGCCTGCCGAAATTCTCTGTTTGATCGCAGTCACTTCTGCTTATTCCTCTGAGTCATATCTGGGTTGTCGGCATTTCCAATCCTGGCAAGAGTAAAGTACCGCTCGGCTCTTACCGTCCTTCTTTTGCAGATATCCATACTCAGAACAATCGATCATGATGTTAGGTGGGTTTCCAAAGGATTGGCGGTCGCTGACCTTGTGAACCTGGATGCCTGTCGAGGATCATCAGGACCACATGTCGTAAACCACATGCCCTAAAGGTGGTGAAATCGGTTTAGCGCCATGCGACACCGCACAAACGGCTAGGACCTCCTTGGCGCTCCCTAAAAGACTCGCAACCTAGTGCGATGCGAACATTAATACTATTTCTCTGTCAAAAAACTCTCTTTCGTATATCATCTAGTTAACTTCAAAAACCACCAAAAGTGAGTTTTTTATTGTCCGACCAGCTAGATCTAGTCACAATCATCGAAAAGGCAAAAGCCGGGGATGAAGCCGCCATGGGTGAGCTTTTCCGACAATTTGCGTCCCCACTTTTGAGATACCTCAAGGGCCGAAGGGTGATCGACCCGGAGGATATCGCCTCTGAGACTTGGCTAAGCATCATCGGTTCGCTCTCTAAATTCCAAGGCGACGGCGGGGACTTTCGGGCTTGGATATTCTCTACTGCCCGGCGAAGGGTAATCGACAGCGCTAGACGAGCGAGCGTGAGGCCCAAACTGGAACAGATTGGGGAAGCGGAGTCCGCTTCAGCGCCCAATGATCCGTCCTTCACTCCCGGGGCTGGCTCAGAGGCCGATCAAGCGGTATCGGAACTGGTTGACTCTCTAACAGACGAGCAACGCGATGTCGTTCTCCTACGAGTACTCGGGGGCTTTAGCGCCGCTGAAGTAGCAAAAATCGTCGGAAGGTCAGAAGGAGCGATAAGGGTGATACAACATAGGGCGATAAAGAAGCTGGCCGAAAATATATCCAACCCGAATGTAACGTTCGGGACTACTGCTGCGTTTCCATTAATGAAATGATCGAAGAACCCTTTAGCGAAGAGGTTATAGATGCGCTTCTTAGCGGTGATTCGAATGCCGAATCCCTACCGTTAGGCCTTAAGAGGATTAGTCAGCTTGTATCAGTGGCAAATTCTCCGGCAACTATGACAGAACTTGCGATGCAGGATACCGTGATGTCCGCCTACCGCAACGCTTTGGCTACTTCAGATCTAGGGGAAATACCCGAAAGGAAACGATCTATGATTTCTAAGTTCCTAAGCGCCAAGGTCGCACTCGCTGGGCTAGCCATTGCCCTAACCGGAGGTACCGCCGCCGCCTTGACCGGTGTACTGCCCGTCTCATTCACTAAAGGCACTAACCCATCGGTATCGTTAGCGAACACCGCAGCTCAGAACTCGTCACACTCCCAGGCCGGAACGGATACCAAGGTGACCGATGGGGGCTCGACGGCGAGCGACTCAAACTCGAATACCACCATCAACCAGGGCATATTAAGTACTAAGAGCCTTTATGGTCTTTGCAACGCTTATTCACACGCCTTTGCCTCGACGACAACCACTTCGACCTCAGGGTCGTCAGGGTCGCAAGGTTTGACTAGCGGGGCTCCTTTGACTGCGACGGCATTTGCCGAGCTCAACGCCTATGCAAAGTCAAAAAACGATAACTTAACGGACCTCTGCAAAAGCGTAGAACGGCCTTCGGCGAGCAACTCCAGCAGGCCCTCTGAAATGGGTAATTCGTCTAGCACGCCGCAGACTCCGTCTGCCGGTGCGTCTGGGCAAACCGGCCAGGTTGAATTCCCCCCGGCCACTGGCAAGGGAATGGGCCAGAGCGAATCGGGTAAGGTGACCATGCCCAGCAAGCCTTCGCGAGGTGGCTCTACTAACTAACCTCGGCGACAAGTCGGCTACTACTCACTGAAATAGGAGGGCTCCAAAAAGGTGCCCTCCTATTTTGCCACCCAAGGAGCCAAAAATGTCACATTCAAACCGGTCCCAACAGCAGCCGGTCCTAACAGCAGTCGGCCCAACGTCTATCTGTTCCAACCAAAGCTCTTTTATGGCTGGCTCGGTACTTGGTGGAACAGTACAATCACGGTCCCACAACCATCACGTCCGACCTGGCAGGAATCCATGTCGAAGCTGACTCCTCTTCGTGTTTGATTACAAAGGCGGTTAAACGGATCTGGCCCGGTACCGGCCCCACTAGGGCGGTAACCGAGCCAGACGACAAAATCGCTACCTAGCTATGCCTCCAAGGTCGCAAGTGCCAACTCTTCGTCACTTACAAAGCGCTCGTGAGCAGGCGCCATCTTGAAATAATCCCTGCCCTTTGCCCAGTAGATGGCGATCGGGATAAAGCCAAGGGCAAGTGCTCCTAGTCCGACTCCTAAAGTAGTTCCGTTCAAACCTGGAATACTCTTTACGAACATCACCACCATGAATACCGCACCAACTAGTGGCCAGAGGCCCATAAAGATGAAGTTTCCTATGGACTTGAATAACTGTTTGCGATATAGCACGACCACGGCGAAGCCGGCGAGCGCATAATACACTGCGATCTGCAGTCCAATTGCCGAAATTGCATCGGTCATGATCGTCGACAGACTTCCGATGTAGTTAGATCCGATGAACAGTCCGAGGGATATAACTGCAACTACTATCGTCGCAACCGCCGGGGTCTTGAACTTAGGATGAACGGTCCCTAGAACCTTGGGGAGCGTACCATCCCTTCCCATGGCGAACAGGGTCCTAGTCACCTGGATGATGGTAGTCTCCAATGTGGCGACGGTAGAGAGAACAACCGCTACGACAATCAAGCGTCCGCCAAATCCATGCCACACCGTCTGACCCAGGACATCTAGGACATCGCCGGAGTTATTAGAGATCTGCTTGGAAGTCAGAACCATATTCGTTCCGATCGTGAAGACCTCGAATAGCGCAAAGACCACAAGAACACCGATAATTCCACCGATTCCAGGAGTAACCTTCGCCCCTTTGGTCTCCTCATTCAAGTTCGCAGTCACGTCCCAGCCCCAGTAATAGAAGGCAGCCAAAAGTGCACCGGCAAAGAATCCATTAGACCCACCGAACACGGTTGGCGAGAGCCAATGCCACGAGAAGGTGTGTGCGTCATGCCCGTGTACAAGCATCAAGACGGCGAAGAGAACCAAGAGTAAGAGCTCTATTGTCGACATAATGACCTGGACCGTTGCGGTGACCGTCACTCCGACTATTACCGCCACGACCATCAGAGCGAAAAACACCGAGCCGAATATTGTTACCGCGGTGACGTTGTTGGCGAGCGAATTAGAAAAGAGTCCCAAAGTAACCGAACCGGCCGGGAAAGAACCGGCCACCATGAATATCAAAGCGGATACTACCAATGCCCAGCCGGCTATGTACCCGAGAACCGGGTGCAACGCCCTTCTAACCCAGCTGTAGCTTGCGCCAGAATTTGCTTCTATTCGGCCGAGATAGTTGAAAGCCCATACTATTCCGAACATGGCAATACCGCAGTACAGTAATGCCGCCGGTCCGCCGAACGCCACAGCCCCGTATAGGGCCGCCGTGGTGGCGGCTATCGAATACGCAGGAGCCACCCCTGCGACCCCCATGACAGCAGACTCGAATAGGGTCAATGCCCCCGCTTTGAGCTTGCTATCTCCGGACCCGACGGAACCACTGCCTCCATCGTTTGAATCCAACTTCTCCCCCTTTTCATGTGAATTACGCCACATTTTCAACTGATTATAAACTTCTCAAGCTCAATCCGCCACGGATTTCGAGATTAGTTAACATTTCTTGACGTAGATTCTTGCTGGTGGGATTTTTACCGATTTTATATGCATTACCTGCATAATAAAATGAGGGCCCTCCCTCAGGAAAGACCCTCATTACCAGGACAAATAGCAAACTTCTACCGAAGAAAACTACCGAAAATTATTAACCATCCGACGACTCATTACCCTTTGCGGCGTAGTGTTCATTTAAGTACTTCTCGCCTTCGTCACAGAGGATAGTCACGACGGTCGCACCCGCGGGAAGTCCCGCCCTCACCTTCCTCGCAACAACTAAGTTTGCGCCAGAGGATGGCCCGACGAACATTCCGTGCTCCTTAGCGAGCCATCGCATCTCGGCTATCGACTCCTCGCTACCAACTGGCTCCATGGAATCGACGATATGACCATGGCGGGCGAATATCCCCGGCACGAATCCATCGGAGATGCCCTCGATCTGGTGATGACCGATTTCACCACACAAGATAGTGCACGACTCGTTCGGTTCTACGCCGATCAGCTTTACATCTTTGTTGACTTCCCTGAAGGCCTGCCCTACGCCGACCAAAGTGCCCCCTGTGCCAACTCCCATTACAAAGGCGTCCGGAAGCCTACCCTCGGGAAGCTGTTGGAGGATCTCAGGACCAAGCCAAGTTCTGTTCTCTTCTACGTTCCAGTCTGAATCAAACTGGGATGGTGCAAAAAAGCCGGGCTGCCCGCCTAATTCGCGAGCCTTCTCCAGTGCCTGGTTGACGTGAAAATACCCGATCTCCAGGACTTCTGCACCAAAGGACCTGGAAATGGCCACTCGAGCGGATGACAACCCTCCGGGCATGACTACCAACATCTTGTAGCCTTTGATTGCAGCAACCATACTCATGGCGTTGCCGGTATTACCGCTGCTCGCCTCTACGATCGTCATCCCTTTGACTAGCTGTCCCTCGGCCTCCGCCCTTTCGATAATGTACTTCGCTATTCGAGCCTTGATCGAACCCGATGGCTCCAAGTACTCCAGTTTGACAAAGATTCCGTCTTCGATCTCGATCAAAGGCGTATCGCCAATGGCGTCTAGAACGCTCAAACTTGGCGCAGTCGATGTCGACCCTGATACCGTGTGCGTTCCTACCATCTGACTCCCCCCAACGCTACAATGTGTTTCAATTACTTAGTGTTTTAATTACTTAGTGGCTTAATTACTTAAATTACAAAGGCAACTCTCAAGCGCCCGCTGCCAAGTCGAGCCCCAGAAGCAAAGGCAATTTTCAAGCCCTCTGCAATTGAGCTTCGACCCCATCGAGCAGGGATAACCCGACGCTAAATAGATTCCCTGTGGCATTGAAACTCACCCAGCCCAGCCATCAGAGCTGTAAAATAACGACCTTTGGCTCAGAAAAAGCCTCTAACACAGAGGTCCCACCGACCCGACCACGTCCGCTTAGGGTTCCCGAGCGACCGCCAAATGGAAGATGAGACTCCCAGAGATTGGTCGACGCATTCACATTTACCCAACCGGCTTCCACCGACTCTGCATAAGCTAAGCCCCTGGCGAGGTCGGTCGTAAAGACGGCTGAAGTCAATCCGAATCCGAATCGATTAACCAATGAAATCGCCTCTTGGTCCGAAGAGATTTCCAAAATCGGAACTACCGGACCAAAGGTCTCAGAGGATGCTATAAGCATATCCGGACTGACCGAATCGAGAATGGTCGCCTGGGCATAGAGGGTAGTGGGCAATCCGCCCTCCCTCTTGCCACCCTGGACCAACCGAGCACCTTTTGCGACCGCATCGCCTACGTGCTCGTCGAACTTATCGGCGCAGGCTTCGTTGTTCAGGGGTCCCATCGTGGTTTCGGGCGAAAATGGATCACCCAGGTTGATCGACTCCTTTGTCATAGAGACCACCATCTCCAAGAACTCCTCTTTCACCCCTTTATGTACGAGAAATAGCTCTCCTGCTGTGCAGCTCTGGCCAGCACACAAAAACGACGCGTCCATCACAGCCCTGGCCGCCTTCTCAAGGTCTGCGTCCTCCAGAACTACAAATGGCCCATTCCCGCCAAGTTCGAGGATCTGTTTCTTGCCAGCTGCGCGGTATGCGATCTTCTCTCCGGTGGCCACTGAACCGACAAAACCGATTCCGTCCACTCCCGGATGTGCACATAGGGCGTCGCCCACTTCTGCGCCGAGTCCGGTCACGAAGTTAAACACGCCCTCGGGAAAGCCGGCCTCGACAAAAACCTCAACCAATAGCGCCGAACACGCGGCGGTCGAAGGCGCTGGAATCCAAATAACCGAGTTTCCTGCGGCTAGTGCGGGGGCAAATACTTCCGCCCCCATCGTGTATGGCCAATTCCAGGGGCTAATAACTCCCACTACGCCTAGAGGCACTCGGTATTGCAATACCCGCCTCGTCGGGTCCACGGAATGTGGCATAGTACCGCTCTGTCGCTTGGCGTCTTCGGCGGCCATGGAGAAGTAGAGCACCAACTCGTCCACTTCATCATAAGCCTCCTTTACGAGGGGCTTGCCCTGGTCATCTGTCAGTGCCCTAGCTAAGGTGTCCCTCTCGTCCGCTATAAGCTGGGATGCTTTAATCATGACCTCTGCTCGATAGAAGGGGGACGCGCTCGCCCAGGCCTTTGACGCCCGACGAGCCGCTCCGACGGCGCGGTCGATATCGGCCGTGTTGCCTCGTGAAACGGTGGCAATTACCTTGCCATTCGATGGGCTGATCGACTGAATTCTATCTATGGAGCTCGACGACTGCCATTGCCCGTCGATATAGATTCCCCAGTCTCGTCCTAACTCGTGCTGAGCCGCCACGCGTACCCCTTCCAATCAAGCTTCAATAACTAACTAACTACCACTACGTTCCCAGAACCGGGGCCTTCTTGGGCGTAGGTGCCCCGGTAAGCCAAGACTGAACCAACGACTGATGCGAATTGACAAACTTCGCAGCGGCGGCCGATCCACTCATCTTGTTAACAGCCATGTCGTAGGAGACAGAGTTCTGATCCGCTGCGGTCCAGTTGAAGGCCTGAATAAACTTCGCTACCGACGGTGCCGTGGTAGGAAGCTTTGAATTCATGATCTTGTACAGGTAGTACGGAGGATACGCACAGTCGATCTTTGCCGCTGGTAGCTTTGCACACGCTTGGGTAAACGGAGGCAAGGCAACTTGGCTAAACGAATAGACATGGTTGAAGTACTGAGGCGTATACCAGTAGAAGATGATCGGCTTCTTTGCCTTGTACGCCGTCTCAATTTGAGACAACTGTGCCGCTTCGGAACCTGCGTAAACCACCTTCATATTAAGACCAAGGGTGTTGATTAGGGCGGCGTCATTAGTGACGTAGCTTGGCGCACCATCTAGGAACTCTCCCTGAGGAGCGGTCTGGGGGGTAACGAAGAGCTTCCAATCGGCCTTCACTCCTTGCCAGGTGGCCAGTTCTGGATGTTGTTTCAACAAGTAGGTCGGTATGTACCAGCCGATATTTCCGGTTGGACCTTCAAGACCGGCGTTAATGACCTCATGATTCCCTACGACATAGGTCTGATAGTGGTTGTAGTGTCCCCAGACCTCGAGTACCGCTGAAACACTTCCAGATGCGGTAGCCGGCCAAGCGGGAATCTCCGCGAGGTCCAACAGCTTCACCGGGTAGTGCAGGTCCTTCTCGATGACATACTGGGCCACAACATTATTGGCGAGCGACCCCTCCCACGAGTTCGTCACCAATGTGATCGTCGGCTTGGTAGCTGACGAAGAACTCGACGAAGAACTCGACGAAGACGATCCACAAGCGCTTAGTAGAACCGTGCCTGCAGCTATAGCCCCGCCCCAGCGGACTAACCGCTTAAGTCGGGGAATCCTTGAACTTATTGACATTATTTAGTTCCCCCTGTGATGAATCCCGCTACCGACTGCCACTCACAACTTGGCATCATGTATGGATTCCCTCCTCCGTAGCCCTTTTGAGCTACACTTTGTAGACGACTTTCCAAAGACCCCACCCAGTCGACCCAGCAACAATCTGCCTGAGTCAAAACGTCGTTAGAGTGTGACCAACTACGAACATCCAACGTCTAGTCCCTGTGGAAAAGAACGCTGGCGAAAACGCAATTTCGCTTGCCCTCAGCTCCTCCTCCCTGCCGGACGCCCTTGCGTCAAGCGATCGAAAACGATTCCTAAAACTACAATTGCCAAACCGGCAGAAAGTCCGAGACCAAATTCGTCTCGACCTAGTCCGACGACCACGTCGTATCCGAGACCACCGGCACCGACTAGACCGGCGACGATCACCTCAGCCAGAACCAACATGATCGTCTGATTGATTGCGAGAACTATCGTGGGTCGTGCCGCCGGTAGTTCGACCTTGCGAAGCATCTGGAAACGGGTAGCCCCAAAGGAGTTTCCAGCCTCGATCATGTCGACCTTTATCTGTCTCAATCCGAGGTTGGTCAGTCTTACAGCCGGAGCCAGTGCATACACGAAAGAAGCTGTCACGCCGGCCATATTTCCGACGCTGAAGAACAGCACTACCGGTATGAGGTAGACAAAGGCCGGCATCGTCTGCAACACATCGAGGATCGGCCTAAGCACTTTCTCCAATGGTGGCCACCAATAAGCGGCAATTCCCAGCGGAATTCCGATTACTACACAGAGAACAAGCGCCACCAACACTTGCGACAAGGTCACCGAAGCATCGGTCCACATTCCCAATAGTCCAATTGCCGTTACTCCGATGGAGACCAAGACGGCCCTACGCCACCCGGCTATCAGGTACCCGATTACCCCGGTCCCGAAGACGGCGAGCCACCATGGGAAATCTCCGATGATCCTGGTTAGCGGATTTAGAATCTCGAGCGTGGTGAAGGAGCTGAGGTTGGACGTCCCGCCGATGACCGGAATGGAAGAAAAATGGTAGAGGTGGCTCTGGAGGAAACTCAAAAAGGAGTTGACTGGGGCCGAAAGGGAGAGTGAAAGGCCCGCTGGGAAGGATCCGCCGCCGCCAACAACGTTTCCAAGCGCAATCGCAATTATCACCAGCGCTCCAACTGCTATCCGTAGATTCCTCGGGCTGATCAGCTGTCTCTGACCCTTTGTGCTTACGTTCCTACCGACGTTCTCGGCTACAGCGCTAACTATCCGATCGAGGATCATCGCCATAAAGACGATCGCCACTCCGGCGGTGAGTGCGTCGCCGACGTCGACGATGTTCAAAGCCTGCAAAATGGGGTCGCCCAGCCCACCGGTCCCCACCAAGGAGGCGATAACTACGACCGAAAGCGCCATCATTATGACCTGATTAATGCCCAGGACGATCGGCTTAAGCGCCATCGGCAACTGTACTTTCCTAAGAAGTTGCCACTTATTGGAGCCGAACGACTTCCCGGCCTCAACAGTTTCATAGGGTACGGAATGAATTCCGAGCATCGTGAGGCGGATCACTGGTGCGATCGCATATATCACCGTTGCGATTATCCCGCCAGAATTACCGATCCCAAAGAGAAGAACTATTGGAACGAGGTAGGCATAAGCGGGAAGCATCTGCATAAGATCCAAAATCGGTCTGATCGCCTCTTCGACCACCCTCGAAGCGGCGGCTGCGATTCCCAATGGAACCCCCAGGACAACCGATATCAGCACCGCAACGCTCATCAGCGCCAAAGTGGACATACTCGCCGACCAAAGGCCGATTAATCCGAAGTAGAACATCGCTATCACGACAAATATTGCAACCCGCCACTTGCCTGCTAATACCGCAGTCCCGGCGAAAAGCGCAATTACCCCAGGCCAAGACAGCCAATTCAGCAGATCGGTAACGGCATTCACCGAATTTCCGAGCCAATTACCGATAGGAGTCAAAAAATGTACAAAGAATGGTGCGGTGTTCTGATGAATTGTGATCCAGTTGGCAACCGAGTTAAACCACGTGGTTACGTTCGGTACCCAGCTCGTAGGAAAACCCGATTGAAATCCACCGTAGATCGCAGATATCACCATCGCAAGGAGAAGGACAAAAAGCCCCGTATATGGCCGCTGCAGCAACTTGGCAGCCACAACCTTGTTGGCCCTTGCGCTTGGGGGAAGTTGCTCTGGCTTTTGAACCACCTCTGCCCGCTCGTTAGATTCGGCTACCACCGTCACTTTGCTACTTCCTCCCTCCAGTTGGCAGGCGTAGTGAGCATTTCGTCCTCATTCAGGGTTGATTCTGGTGGTCCATCATTGATAGCAGCCAGGACGGACCTACGGTCCAATTCTCCAAGCAGCCTGCCGTCGGAATCGACGACCCCGACTGGGAGTTCGGACGCCAGTACGATAGGGAGTACGCCTTGTAGCAGGGTTGTCGGCGGCACTACTCGGTCCTCGTAGGAGGAGAGGCTTGGGTATCTTGGAGCTTGCATCGCCCACCTCGCGGTGAGCACTTTTGAACGCGACACGTCTCTGGTAAACGCAGCTACATATGCATCTTTGGGCGAACCCACAACTTCTTCCGGGGTTCCAACCTGAACAAAGGCTCCATTGCGCATGATCGCTATGCGGTCACCAAGTTTCAGGGCCTCGTCCAGGTCATGGCTCACAAAGACCACCGTCTTGTGAAGCTGTTCTTGGAGGTGAATGACTTGATCCTGCATCTCCCTGCGAATTAGCGGGTCCAAGGCACTGAAAGCCTCGTCGAAAAGGAGCACCTCTGGGTCTACCGCAAGCGCTCGGGCAAGTCCCACCCGCTGCTGCATTCCGCCAGATAGCTCACTCGGGTAAGAATTTCCGAATCCACTCAATCCAACAATCTGCAGAAGTTCATCGACCTTGCGGTAGCGATCGGCCTTCTTTACGCCCTGTATTTCGAGCCCAAAAGCGACATTATCTACCACTCGTCGATGGGGAAAGAGCGCAAACTGCTGAAACACCATAGAGACGTTGTGTCTCCTAATATCCCGTAGCTGGTTCTTATCCGCCTTGCGTACGTCACGCTGGCAGAGTTCAATCTCGCCTGCGTCGACATCCACTAGCCTCGTTAGCGAACGGATTAAAGTCGACTTCCCGGAACCAGACAAGCCCATAACCACAAACACCTCGCCCCGAGCGACCTCGAAAGAGACATCCCTTATGGCTACGACACAACCGGTCTTCTCCTGCAGTTCCGCTGGCGGAAGGCTCGTATCTGGTGAGCCCACCAGATTCGCACCCTTTGGCCCAAAAACCTTCCAGAGGTTCTTGCACGAAATCTGAATCTGACTCTTCTCCAACCGGTGACCCCCCTACTGAGTCGGTATGGAACGCCGCAGCCACTTTCAGATCTCCATAGCTCGGATACCTGAAAGTAGCCATTACGAACTCAAAAACTACTGCCAGCAAATCCGTCGGGTAACCGCCTATGCGCTACCGACTCACCCCAATTATTTGCTGACCTAACAAATAACATACCACTGGTATATCATCGATCCGCAGAGACTCCTACCATATACATCAACTTTCTTAAACATCGCTGCACAAACGGCGGCGCCAAACTCGATTTCCATCCGCCCGTTTCGCACATTCTTCCCAATTGTGCCCCGCATATCCTGCGAACCTTCGGAAAAGGGGGTTCGGAACGGCTAAGGACTCACCAACTTTCTACTTAAAGCAAATTAAAGCAGAAATTGCGGATATTTTCTTGCCCATTTGAGATTTGACCTCCGCCCGCTTCGGAGTTACCACGTTCGCATGGCCTATCTTGTGAAGCTATGACCTTTTTGATATCGCTGGCTCCGACTCTGACCTCACTCGATGAGCCGAACTGAGTCACAAGGCCTCGTCAGTCCATTAACAAGCTCTGTTGACTTCCTCTGCTGACTTCCTCTGCTGACTTGCTCTGCCTGATCAGTAGGTCAAAACGGTGGTTGGCCATTGGAGCAATAGCCACTGGAGCAATAGCCACTGGGGATCCTGGGAAGAACCACGACGCTAGCAAACCTCTGCAATAGGTCAGCTTCGACCCGATGAGCCCAGCTCTGAGGAGGCCTGTTGGGGTCTCTCAATGGTTGACCCCAACATTGCCCCGCTTTTTTACTCTAAGCCAACTAGCTCAGTTGGCTGGATGGCTTTGCAAAGCCTTCTCGTGAATGGTTCCACCAAACTTCTCGAGTTGGCCTACCCTCCACTCTTCACTCTGGCGAATCTGGTTGAAGCTATAGATATGCAGGCCCTCAATCAGCGATGACTCGGTGGTAAGGGTCGAGCCAATCCGCTGCAGTAGTCGATTCGGGCTGTAACCACCCGGAGTGCCCATGCGCAAGAACCAAGCGGCATGCTTAGTCAGAAACTTAGTCGACTCCCCTACTCCGATCTTTGACGCTACGTCGAGGAGCTTGGTCCTATCAATCGGCGCGGCGACTCCAAGGTAAATGGGGAGTTTCACTCCCCTCTTCCTGACCCTCTCAACCCAATGCCTGATTATCGTAGGGTCAAAACAGAGGTTACTTATTACGTAGCTGGCATAGTGCCGCTTATCCCACATCGCTTGGACCGTCACGTCATCGGAAATCTTCGGATGACTCTCTGGATAACCGGTGATTCCTACCCGATCAAAGGGCCTCCCCATCTGATCAAGGGCCTCGAGAAGTGAGAGCGAACTGTCAAACTTTCCAGCAGGAGGGTCGGCGTCCCCCGCCGGCACGAAGACGTCAGAGATCTTGCGCTCTGTTAACCTTGCGACTATCTCAGCCAAATGCTTCTCATCAACCACCAGGCGAGCTGAGAGGTGTGGAACCACGTTGAAGCCAGCGTCGCACAACCGCTCAGCAAGCTCAAATGTCGAATCCAATCCCTTCACCGGCGATGCCGTCACGGCTATAGTGACGTCCTTAGAAATCAACTGCTCCACCTGGTCACCGACGCTCTTGGTCGGGATGACCTCGATCCTGGCATTCGAGAAAAGTGCGCCCATCGGCGCTTCGCCCGCTACCATGTAGACCCAGCAGTCAAACTCATCTCGGTATCTTTCACAGTCCCTCCATCTGCGTATCCATTACCATAAAATTTCTCCAGTTCGTATTCCAGCCCACCATCTGAGGTCTCGAATACTTCGAGTGGCAGACCCAAAAGTCCCGCCACTTCTTTGGCCTTGGCGTCTAGCGACGGGTCGCTTCCCTGCTTTAGCCAAAGAACCCGCTTGTACTGACCGAAGTAGTCTTCGACCAGTTCCGGAAAGCGGTCTAAACCCAGCTCCTTCACCACGGTCTTGTTGAAGGAGCGCACTAAAAAATCAGTCAAGAGGTAGGTACCGGGTTCCGACTCAAAAACCTTCTCAATGAACTTCTCGCCGCCAAACACGTCGTAACAGTGAAGTCCACTGAGTCGCGGTACTCCGAGCTCTGCACAGACCCTGTCGACCTCGCCATAGCTCCCGCAATCTGCGTATGCGACCGCAACCCTTCTACCCTCAGAAACCAACCGGAAAGCGATCTCAGCGACCGCTGCGGCTATCTTTTCCGGCCTGTCATGGAGGAGAGCAGAGAGTGCATGGATCTGGACGGTCCAGCCCCTCCTCTTGGATATCTCGCGCACTGAAGAAGCTATGGCCCCACATGCGATGACATCCAGCACTGCCACGCCAGCTACCTCAACACGGGCTACTCCACTAACAGCTGCCCGGCTGTCAGTTACTGAATGCGAGTTGTTCGACAAATCTATCGTTGAAGTCCGCTCGGTCGGAAAGCTCGACATAGTCCACCTCCTCCAGCAAGGTCATAGCCAGAGCCCGTTCCCTCACACTCATTAGTGCCATTTTTGCGCCTTCACCTGCTACGTTTCCAGCACTGACTATTCGCAGCACAGGAAGCTTTGGAACGAGACCCAAACGGATAGCACTTGCTGGCGAGAGGTAGCTACCGAATGATCCGGCCAATAGGACCTGTTGGAGGTCTCCGGGTTTTATCCCATACTCCTCCAAGAGAATGCTCCAGCCGGTGGCGATTGCCGCCTTGGCAAATTGCAACTCCCTCACATCGCGCTGTGAGAGAAATATTGCATCCGACAGATCACCCTCGTCGCCTTTGTAGGCCAGGACGAAAATACGCTCCTTTTCAAGCCAGCGAAGCCGATCGGCGAGCTTTGGAACCGTAGCGTTCGCTACTTCGTCGGATACGAAACGGCCAGAGCTGTCTAAAAGGCCGACCTTGAAGAGTTCGGCGACTGCATCCAAAAGACCAGATCCACAAAGCCCCTCAGGTGCTACATCGCCAATGACCCCAAGGGCCACGTCATCTTCGGCAATCTTGACGACTTCTATGGCTCCCGCCGCGGCACGCATTCCGCACTTTATAGAAGCGCCTTCGAATGCAGGTCCAGCTGGCGCCGCAGTCGCAATAAGCCTCTCGCTATTGCCGAGTACTATCTCGCAGTTAGTTCCGATGTCTATGAACAGCCTGACACGAGTATCGCGGTCCATCCCCGAGGCTATCAAGCCGGCGGTAATGTCACCACCCACATAGGCTCCAAAAGACGGGAATAGGACGGCCCGGGCACCCGGGTGTACGCTGACGCCGAGGTCCTTAGCCAGCACCTCTGGCCAGCGGCGGGTCGACATGATAAACGGCGCAACCCCGAGGGGCTCGGGGTCTACACCGATGGCAATATGGGACATGGTCGCATTACCAGCTACGGCGATTTCATAAACGTTGCTAGGATCTATGTCGGCCTCCGCACAGACCTCCTCCACCAGAGCAGCGAGCGTTTCGTGAGCGAGCTTTGCCAGTCGATCGAGTACGTCGCCACCATTGTTGATCATTATCGAACTGATCCGAGTAATGACGTCCGCACCGTAAGGCTGCTGCTTGTTAAGCATCGATCCAACCGCCATCGGTGCACCGGTAGTCAAGTCGAGCAGTGTTGCCACAACCGTCGTTGTCCCCAGGTCAAAGGCAATTCCATAAGCTTTATCTGTGGTGTCCCCCGGTTCTACGTCGATGAGGATATCGTCTACAATGACGGCGGTCACCTTGAAGTCGGAACTGCGTAGTACCGTTGCGACCGACCGCAGGGCTCCCAGGTCAACTCGAAGCTCCAGGTCATCTAGGGCAGCCAGTACCCTTTCGATATCGGTCTTTTGATCTTGCAGAGACGGCTCGTCTAGTTCTACGTAACGCTTCTGAACCGCCGGCCTAAGTATGACCCTACGGCCGACTCCAGCGGTGGCGGACTTCGGTCGCGTCAAAAGTGGAGGCACCTCGACCGAAATCGGGGTGGTAAGGGCCACCCTGCAAGCGAGTCTCCAGCCCGATCTCAATTCGTCGGCGGACAGTGCCCTGGCATCCAAGGAGGATACCGGAACGACACCATCGACCACCTTGACCTTGCACTTTTTACAAGTTCCATGGCCACCACAGGTCGAATCGATTGCGATGCCATTCCAGCTTGCAGCGTCGAAGAGCATCACACCCGACGGAACCCTTATCTGTCTACCCGCAGGCTCAAAGTGGACATCTACCCTCTCGAGGGCACCTGAGCTAGCGGTTTCAACCGGGGCATCCGACGTCACAGAGATCGCAGCTTCACTCATCAGGAAGCGCTTCCCTCCACCGCTTGAAGTGCTCGATGTCCAGCGATCCACTCCGCTCCCCATGGGTCACGATTCAGAAGCAAGTCTGCTGCCTTGATGGCCCGGTTAAGCTGCACCGAACGTGCATCCATGATCGCACTTGTCAACCCAGCCGACATGGCCATAGTCAGAAAAGCGGCTCCTATGGTGTGCCGATCCGGCATTCCGAAAGAGACGTTTGAAGCCCCAAGGGACATATTCAAACCGAGTTCGTCGTGGACTAGGTGAATAGTCTCAAGCGTCCGGACCACCAAAGACGTGTCCGCACCGATCGGCATCGCCAACGGGTCGATAAGGATATCCTCTGCCGGAATGTGGTACTTCTCGGTAGCAACATGTAGGATCTTTTTTGCGAGCTCCAGCCTACGCTTTGGATCCTCAGGTATCTCGGTCTCGTCGTTTGGCAGGGCGATAACCGCCGCACCGTAGCGCTTGACCAAGGGCAAGATGATATCAAGCCTCTCGTCTTCAGCGGTAACGGAATTGACCAGGGCCTTTCCTTGATAAGCCTTCAATCCGGCTTCAAGTGCGTCGATCACCGACGAGTCTATACAGAGTGGAAGATCCGTCATGGCTTGGATAAGATTGACGGCCTTGGTCATCAAGCCAACTTCGTCGGCCAAAGGAGCGCCCATGTTGACGTCGAGCACCATCGCTCCGCCAGCGATCTGCTGTTGGACGTCGATCTCTACGGTCGAGAGGTCGTTTTCCCTCAATTTCAACTGGAAGGCCTTGCGACCAGTGGGATTGATCCTCTCGCCAATGATGCAAAAAGGCTGATCATCTCCGATGATCACCTGCTTGGTGGCCGAGGAAACTACTGTCTGCATTAACTTCCTTT
>JAKBHQ010000108.1 GCA_021836665.1 Thermoplasmata archaeon | reverse complement strand
GATTCGATAGACACGCTCCGGAATAGTCCGGGATACACCACTGTTCTGCCGGACCTGAATCCATCTCTACCATATGAGATAACATAACACCGATGGCCGCTTTAACGCCTATAGCAGTTTTGCTCAGCACCCCTTCTGAGTGCCGAAAAGGCAATCGGTTCAAGTCAAAATAGGGCCATGTGGGCCTATAAGGTCATACGAAACTCTCGCTGAAGGGAGCCTCAGTTCCAAAACGACTTGTCGAGGAGTTCAAAACTCTCCCCTCCGGCTGGACAACCGCTTCTTTATGTCCGAATAGACGATAAAACGACGATCTAACCGACCGAGACTACCAACGGCCTGAAACGCCCAAACTCCCTCCAGTCGAATGTCACTCAGGTCTCCATCTGGCCTTGACTAGCTGTTAATTGCGACAAATGAATATCATTTTGGGCCAAATCAAAATACCCGACCCAATCTGACTACGATGGAGCAGTGAAGGTGTCGACTAGAGGTGACTACGCATCAAGGGCTCTGTTGTCCTTGGCATTGCATCAAGATGAACCGGGCCCAACCTCAGTACACGAAGTGGCAGAGAGGACGGGTCTTCCTCAACCCTATCTCGAGCAAATTCTCTTAGCGCTGAAAGGTGCTGGCCTAGTCCGCTCGAAGAGGGGCGTCGGTGGCGGGTACATTCTTGCCAGGCCGCCGTCTGAGATTACCCTTGCCCAGATCGTCTCGGCGGTAGACGGTCCGATCGTAGCCGGCGATTTCGGAGAGCCCCACGAAAACGGTGCTTGCGAGCACGAAGGGCAGTGCGTCCTTTTGGGTGTCTGGTCGGAGGTTGGATCTCATATGAGGAGCCACCTGCACTCGTATACCCTCGCCGAGATGGTGGATCGATCCAGGGGATCCAAAGCGAAAGAATCCCTCGACCCGTCGTCCAACCATTCCCATCGGTCGCCCTCAGATGGCACATCAGTGACGCAACAGTCATTTTCTGGGGGAAATTGACCGCGCCGATATGGCACAGTTCAAGAAATGGAGGCACACGCAGTGCCAGATTCAATCCCACAGTATCCCAGCCGCTGGGAGACCGACGTCGTCATTGCGGACGGCTCTACGGTCTACGTCAGACCGGTAAAGCCCGAGGACGCCGATCGGGTTGAGGCCCTACATTCGAGGCTGAGCCCCGAAACTATCTATTTCCGCTTCTTCACCCCCCTCCCAAAACTAACGCCGACGATGCTCGAGCGATTCGTCAACGTTGATTACGTCGACCGCCTAGCACTGGTGGCGCTGCTAGGTCAAGAAATAATCGCGATAAGTAGGTATGACCGCATCCCAGGCTCTTCAGTGGCCGAGGTGGCATTCCTGGTGGACGACGCCCATCAAGGCAGGGGCCTCGCTTCCCTAATGCTCGAGCACCTTGCGGCGGCGGCAAAAGAAAACGGAATCACCCGCTTTGTAGCCGATACATTACCAGAAAACTCCAAGATGCTCAGGGTCTTTCACGATGCTGGCTTCTCGGACAAGAGGGTGTTTCAAGACGGCGTAGTAAGGGTCACCTTCGACATTTCGACTACCGAAGAGTCCATTTCTGCGATGTATCGAAGAGAGCGCTTAGCCCTGGAAAAAAATATCTCTCGCCTACTTAATCCCAAAACGGTAGCGGTAGTAGGTGCTTCGAGAAGACCTGGCTCGATTGGGCATCGAGTAATGGCGAACATACTCGCCGCTGGTTTTTCGGGCTGTGTCTACCCGATCAACCCAAATGCGCACTCCGTCGCTGGGGTGAGGGCCTACGGCAAGCTTACCGAGGTACCAGACAGGGTCGACGTTGCGATCATCGCCGTGGGTCAGGACAAGATCGAGGAGGTGGTACTAGACGCTGCGGAGGCGAAGGTCGGAGAGCTCGTAATAATGAGTTCGGGGTTTTCTGAATCTTCTGAAGAGGGCAAAGAAAACGAGAGGCAGCTCGTCAGGTTAGCCCGTCGCAATGGGATGAGGATCGTAGGTCCCAACTCAATGGGTATCGCAAATTCCACACCTGAAATATCGCTAAATGCATCCTTGAGTCCATTTCCCATACTGCGTGGCGGGGCTAGCCTTCATGCTCAGTCTGGTCCACTCTCACTCGCCATCCTCGAAGAGGCGAGACGGAGGGGTCTCGGGATGGCGACCTTCGTCTCCTCGGGGAACAAGGCGGACATTTCGGGTAACGACCTCCTCAACTACTGGGAGACCGACCCAAACACCAAAGTGGTCATGCTGTATATCGAAGACTTTGGTAATCCACGGACCTTCGCAAGGGTCGCGAGGAGGGTATCTCGCTCAAAACCGATCATCGCTGTCAAATCAAAGAGGTACCAATCGAAAAGTATCGAGACCATGTCTTCCCCCGAACTGACCCTACCAAATGACATGGCCGTCGAGGCACTCTTCGAACAGACCGGCGTATTGAGGGTCGATACCCTGGAGCAGCTATTCGAGCTAGCTCAAGCGATCGTGAACCAGCCCCTTCCGAAAGGTAACAGGGTAGCGATCCTTTCAAATTCAGGTGGTCCGTCGCCGCTGGTAGCAGATGCGTGCAAGGCGGTCGGTTTGGAGATACCAACCCTA
The DNA here is from genome assembly GCA_021836665.1 of Thermoplasmata archaeon. The sequence continues at coordinate 1,487 of JAKBHQ010000108.1, read as the reverse complement.
TCTAAAAATTCACAAAACCGGCTGCGGGAGTTAGCTGGGTCCAACGGTAGGGTAAGCAACCCGGTGGAGCTCTCCAACCAGTCGAGTCCCGAATCCTTCGGCGTAGCTTTAGACATCGTCTTGGGCGACCCGGCCATCGACTCGGTAATAGTCTCCTACATTCCGACGGTCACCTTGGACCCGATGGTCCTTGGCTCGAGTGATTCAACCTCCACCTCGGCGGTATTCGATTCCGCCTCAGCTACGGCCGCACACGCGGTAATTGCCGTCGCAGAGGCCGTCAGCAAGGTAGCCGCCGCCCAACCCGAGGATTCAACTAAGCCCGTGCTGGCCAACTTCCTCGCACTCTCTTCTGTTCCAAACGCACTCACCGCAGGGTCGAAAACGATACCGTACTTTGCATTTCCAGAAAGTGCCGCCATGGCACTAGGCAACATGGCACTCTACGCAAAGTGGCGTCAAAGACCCGAACACGAATTATGGGAATTAACTAATATTGACCCATCCAGAGCCAAGGCGGTCCTCGCTAATGCATTATCAGGGCCAATACGCCTACGAAGCGATAACGGCCAAGAAGAACACGACGACCAGCTTGGACAGGTAACCCAACTGCTAAATGATAGAGAAATTCAAGAGGTTCTCGCCGCCTACGGTATCGAGTACGACCCAAGGATCAAAGATCTCCCAGAGGATCCCACGGAGGGAGTGAGTATAAACCTGCAGCTCATTCATGATATCTCCTTTGGCGTCTTTTTATCGATTGGCCTCGCAGGATTCGTCACCGAAGTCCTCGGCCAGCGAACGGTAAAGGCAAATCCGCAGGAGTACCCGGACGTATTGAGGTTGATCGACTCGATGCCAGGTTCTCAAGTCCTCGATGGACACAAAGGAGTGTCGGCGGTTGATCGAAAGAGCTTGGAATCCCTCATCTGCCGTATCGCCAAACTCGCCGATGACCTATTTGAGGTGGAACGACTTTCCTTCGAGAATCTCACGATACTTGAAAAAGGGTACCGCATAAGTGGGGTCAAACTGAAGGTCACCAACTGGGCACCAGCAACCACGATCCTGACCAGGAGTCTTCGATAGCGAGCAACGCCAAAGACTCCCATTCAGAACCGATTTCGATGATCAAATGGGCCAACCTGCTACGGCTGGCCCATTTCGAATCATCAACTTGGAAATCGGTATTGCTGCCGATTCAACTCTTGTGATTGATTGCGATGTACTTGAGATAGAGGTACTCGTTAATACCTTCGAATCCGCCTTCCCGACCGAACCCAGACTGCTTTACGCCACCAAAAGGAGCGGCTGCATTGGATACCAGCCCCTGGTTGAGGCCGATCATCCCGGTCTCCAACTTCTCGGTGACCCTTAGCGCACGATTCAGGTTCTCGGTAAAGAGATAGGCGACCAAACCGTAGTTGGTATTGTTGGCCATTGCGATCGCCTCGTCCTCAGAGGAGAAGGAGTAGATCGGTGCAATT
>JAKBHQ010000275.1 GCA_021836665.1 Thermoplasmata archaeon | reverse complement strand
CAAGAACAGGTGGGCTTTTTTCTGCTTCATAGCCTCCCAGATGCCCCTATATGTGGAAACTTGAACAAACGGGAGCGCAATTCCTTTCCGTGAGGAAGGGGTCAAGCTGTCCCAATCTGAGGGGCCTCCAAAAACTAAGCCGTCCCCGTAAACTTGCGGCGCGTTCTACGAGAGGCACTACGGCCAGGCAAATGGTGCAAGGAGGTGGCGGGTTTGGCGTCGTGAACTGCTTTGGAAAGCGAGGCAACGATTTTTTCCCGTCACCTGTTTCCATCTCCCGTCTAATCGAATTTTGCTAGGGGATTGGTGGTCCGAAGAAAGTAAACCCGAGGAACATTCATAGAGGAGGGAGATCAACTTTCGGGGACCTCTCAGCACGAGTCAATCCCAGTTCTAAGGAGCGACCCTAAAACCGCCCTCAAGGGAGGGCCAGTCGTGTTGAGGTGAGAATCGAATCTCAAAAGGGAAGTGAAATTCCGCAAAGAAAAGCCAGATGAAAGATCGCTATAGATTACGCGGTGGCAACGGCAAGAATGGGTGGTCAAGTTTTTTGAGGGCCTCTCAGATGTTTTGAGGAACTATTGCATACAAAGTTTGGTGAGGCAATGCGGGCGTGTGAAGCGTTAATAGGGCAGGATTTCCAATTGCAGTCGGCTATGTCCCGTCAGTGACGCTGCGGAGGGAGTCGCAAGGGTCCGTAAGCTCATATGAGCGAGATCCAAAAACCTCAAGAAGGGCCTACACCGCCTAGCCTTGTTTGGGTGGAGAAGTTAGCATCAAACGCCGAAGACCAAACTACTGTATACCTGGTTGGGGCGGGTCCTGGAGACCCTGACCTCCTGACGCTGAGGGCGGCGGAACTTATCCGAACCGCAGATGCTGTGGTATATGACTACCTCGTCGAAGAATCCATTCTTAGGATGTGCCGTGGCGACGCGGAACTGATCGACGTGGGTAAGCGACCATCTAGACCGATGTCGCAGGACCGAGTTACGGAAGTTCTGCTTGGTGCGGCGAAGAGGCACAAGAGCGTGGTCAGGCTAAAAGGTGGTGATCCGTTCGTCTTTGGAAGAGGCGGCGAAGAGGCGCTAGCACTGATTGGAGAGGGGATACGCTTTGAGGTGGTTCCGGGTGTAACTTCAGCTATCGCGGTGCCAACCTATGCGGGTATACCGGTCACCCATAGGGGAATCGCAAGTTCGTTTACGGTGCTGACCGGGCATTCTAAAGATGCCGGTCCACTGTCATTCGATTGGCAGTCACTTGCAAATTTGGGTGGAACGCTGATTTTTCTCATGGGTGTAGCACACCGGAAGGAGATATCTGCCGGCCTGATTGACGCTGGAATGGACCCTAAAACACCGGTGAGCGCCATTACCTGGGGAACTAGAGCTGATCAGGTCAAAGTATCCGTTACTCTGGGTGACCTCGGTGAAGCGGTGGTAGCATCGCCGGCGGTGATAGTTATTGGGTGGGTCAACTCGCTGGACCTGAGTTGGTTTGAACCCCGGCCGCTCGCTGGGTTGCGAGTGGTAGTAACCCGCGTCGAGGGTAGTTCTCAAAGTGAAGCAGAGAGACGCTACTCTCAACTCGGGGCCAGCGTGATCCGGGCCGCTTCGATAGAGATAGCGCCGCCATCGGATCATGGCGAGGCGATGGACGCAGCGATCAAATGCCTTGAAGAATATGAGTGGCTGGTCTTCACGTCGCAGAACGCAGTTTCGAGGTTCTTCCAGCGGATTCCTGATTTAAGGAGGCTCGCCGGAGTAAAAATAGCCACAGTTGGCCCCGCTACGGAATCGGAAGTAAGAGCGTATGCGATCGGTGTAGATTTCATTCCCAGCAGGTCAATAGGTGAGAGTTTGGTAAACGAATTTCCTCAGGGTACCGGCAAGATTCTGTTTCCGAGGGCGAAGGTGGCGAGGGACATAGTGACCACAGGTCTTGCGGATAAGGGGTGGAAGGTCGATATGGTAGAGGCATATCAGACAGTCTCAGCGACAGGTGTATTCGATCTAGAACAGATCAAGACAGCGCATCTTGTGACATTTACGTCTGGTTCTGCCGTCAAGGGATTTATCGATCGCTTTGGCCGTGACGTGCTGCCCAAAGCGGTCGGTTCCATCGGACCTATCACCTCAGACGCAGCACGCTCGCTTGGCATCGAAGTGACTTTCGAGGCGAAGAGATTCGACCTAGCAGGTCTCTGCGACGCCACCATTGATTGGTGGGGATCTATCCAAAAGTGAGTGGCTGAAGACCTCGCTAAGTCCGGAAAGCAGTTTCAACTTACGTCAAAAATCTCCTCTAGGCTAGGTGCTATGACCTTTCCCAATCAAAGACCCCGAAGACTGAGGACCACAGCAGCAGTCAGAGACCTCTTTTCCGAGGTCTCATTGAGCGCCAACGACTTCATCGTTCCATTTTTTGTTCGGGAGGGAGTGAGCGAGAAGAGGGAGATCCGCTCACTGCCCGGGATATTTCAGCACAGCGTAGATTCTCTGAAAAGAGAGGTTGAAGAGGAGATGAGTCTCGGAATCAAGGCGGTGATGCTATTTGGAATTCCGAATCAGAAGGACGAAATGGGATCACAAGCCTGGGCGGAAGATGGCATAGCACAGCTAGCGATATCAGAGCTAAAAGGTTCTTTTGGAGACGATTTGGTGGTGTTTGCCGATCTTTGCCTTGATGAGTACACCTCCCACGGGCATTGTGGCGTAGTGTTGGACGATCGGGTTGAAAATGATCCAACGCTGGAACTCTATGGACGCGTAGCCCTCGCCCAAGCTAACGCGGGGGCCGATTTTGTTGCGCCGTCGGGCATGATGGATGGACAGGTTGGCAAAATTAGAAGTGCACTCGATGAAAATGGTAATTTGAACGTCGGCATCCTGGCCTATTCCGTCAAATACGCCTCTTCGCTTTATGGTCCGTTCCGAGACGCGGTAGAGGTAGAGATTCAAGGCGGAGGGGACCGCAAAGGTTATCAGCAAGACTTCAGGCGTTCTAAAGAAGCGATTTTGGAGGCGACTTTGGACGAGGCTGAAGGGGCTGATGTTTTAATGGTCAAGCCAGCGTTGACCTATCTCGATATCCTTTCACTTGTCAAGGCCAGAACCTCCTTGCCCGTGGCTGCGTATCAGGTTTCCGGAGAATATGCGATGATCAAAGCCGCAGACCAGGCGGGATATATAGACGGATTAAGCGTCGCTGTCGAACAGCTCAGTGCGATCAAGCGAGCTGGCGCAGACCTAATTTTGAGCTATTTTGCAAAAGAAGTCCTCACCCACCTCAGCTAATCGAGCGATGCGTCTAGATCGCAATATCGACACTACCGTCGTGGCCAGATCTTAGGATTGATGGTGCCGAGTGAATCCTATTTTGAAATGACGAGAAGCCCCAAGGTGGATATGTTGACAAATCAAGAGCTGTTCGAGGCTTCAAGTAAACTCATGCCAGGTGGGGTGAACTCGCCGGTGAGGTCCTTTGGGTCCGTGGGAGGTACTCCCTACATTGTCGAAAAGGCGAGCGGGCCGTTTGTTTACGACATAGAAGGAAAGCGGTACATCGACTACGTCCAGTCCTACGGTGCGATCATCCTTGGCCACGCAGATCCCCGGGTAACGTCAGCGATCTCACAAGCCGCCGCTAAAGGTACCTCTTATGGCGCTCCAACTCCGGGCGAACTCCAACTTGCGGAGCTCATATCTTCTCGAGTATCCGGTGTCGAGATGTTGAGGCTCACCTCCTCCGGAACTGAAGCCACCATGACCGCCCTTCGGATTGCGCGAGGCTTTACCAACAGGGACAAGATTGTCAAGTTCGATGGTTGTTATCACGGTCATTCCGATGGCCTCCTAGTGCAGGCTGGGTCGGGAGTAGCCGACATGGCTGTTTCGAATTCGGGTGGCGTTCCGGCATCTGTGGCTTCGTCGACAATAGTTGTGCAATATAACGAAGTGCCGGAACTAGATGAGACCGTGGCGGCAGTAATTGTCGAGCCTGTAGCGGCAAACATGGGGCTCGTGCCGCCCGTAGAAGGCTTTCTGGCTGGGCTTAGAGCAGAATGTGATCGAGTCGGAGCCCTGCTGATC
>JAKBHQ010000357.1 GCA_021836665.1 Thermoplasmata archaeon | reverse complement strand
CCGGCCGAGGATCTGAGACTTCGCTTCTAGATCGAAGTAGATCAGCACGTTTCTCAAAAAAACGATATCCATTACCGGGAGAGTGGGCCATGGCTTTGCTAAATTCATCACTTTTGCTTCGATGCCAACCTTCAAATCCGGCTTGACCTGCCAATCATTCTCCACCTTCTGGAAGTGTTTGATCAGCATCTGGGCGGGTAGCCCTCGGTTCACCTCGAGCTGGGTAAATCGACCTTGGAGCGTACGACTTACCATCTCTTGTGAAAGATCCGTGCAGAGCAATCTCGCGTTCCAATTCGCCAGGTTTGGGAATGAGTCCTTCAGGATCATCTGTATTGAGTACGCCTCTTGCCCCGACGAACAAGCGGCGCTCCAAATTGAAAGGCTCCTACTCGAGGCTCGTGCTTTAATCAACTCCGGTAAGACTTCGTTTCTCAAAGCTTCAAAGGGTTTTACATCGCGAAAGAAGTAGGTCTCGTTGGTAGTCATGGCTTCGATGACTTCGTTGTGGAGGGCGCCGAAGGGTTCGTGGCGTAGCCTGTTGATCAGATCACCCAAGGATGCGAGTCCGAGTTTCTTCTGTATTGGGGATAATCGCGTGTCTATTAGGTATTCCTTATCAATCGCCACTACTATCTCGGAGTTTTCCTTCAAGAAGCGCGAAAAGTATGCGAAATCGGTCTCAGAGAGTCGGTTCATGGCGACTCCGTCTTCGAAGTACTCTTCGAGAACCAATTCACCACCAACAGAAGAACGCCCCAGGTTCGACACCGATTGATTTGACCATCACTTGGCTGTCGGATCGGCCGAAGCCCTATTAGATCTATCCGAGATGATCGGCCCAAGTTCCTGTAGAACTCCCCAAAGTGTCCATGGTAGGAAGGGGAAGGCCCAGGGAGCACAGCAAGGTTAGTCATTGGCACTTTCAATCCCGCACCAAACCCAGGATTTCAAACTTCTCTTCGATGACCTCTTTTGTAAAGGGCTTCATCACGTACTCATCGACACCCGCTTCTATAGCAGCGGTCAGCCTGTCCAGCTCGGTTTCTGTAGTCACCATCATCAGCAGCAACTTGTTGAACTTTGCCTTAGATCGGACGGATTTCACAAATTGATAGCCATCCATTATCGGCATGTTCCAGTCGACCAATGCGATATTCGGCAACGGGCTCGACTCTAACTGAGCCAGCGCTTCCTGGCCGTTCTCCGCCTCCTCGACTTCAAATCCGAGTTCTTTGAGCATCCTTCGAAGGATCATCCGCGTAGTCTTCGAGTCGTCGATCACAAGTGCCAGCATCTTCTGAGACTCCTTCTAGGACCTTCAGCATGACACGGCGGCTCTGGCTGAAGATCCATTTAAATCGACATTCATTTAACCATACTTTAATAACAATCGGCCTTGTAGATGGCAATTTACGGCCAACGACCAACTTCTTTAGCGGTACTAAAGACGCTAAAAAAAGTAAATTTTCGGCCCAGCTCGACTGAAGGGCCACCGGGCAACTCACCACTTTGGCTGTCGATAGACAGGAATCAAAATACAAAATCAGCCCGAAATCCATATTTCCCCCTCTAGGGAATCTAGAGTTATAGCAGCTGAATAGTCAGGCTGGGCGTTGGCCACCAAGTGCCACGCAAGGAGGCGTAATGCTTGTTCTTACTCGACGAGCCAATCAGAGCATCGTCATCGGCAAGGACATAGTGATAACCATTCTCGATGTTCATAGAGATCAGGTAAGAATAGGCATAAGCGCACCGAGAGAGGTCGACGTACACAGACAAGAGGTATTTGAAGCTCTACAGAAGGCTAACAGAGAGGCAGCGCTAGTCACCGACGATTTGCTAGAGTCGCCCGAAAAGAGCTAGTACAAGATATCTAAGCTAGTCTAGCTAAACCTCAGCGCTTTGGCTTTTAACCCGGGAAGCGTCGAAGAATGCCTCTTTGAGCTGGACCTTCAGCCCAAACTCTGAACCGGGCTGGGGCACTTGATAGGCGAGCTTGTTAGCAACATTGAACACAATGGGTGCATAGGTATTGCATGTAGGTGCAGAAGACCTGCGGCCCAATGTGCAGATCATCATGACGAGGGCATCGTCGGAATTCTCTAGACCGAGCTTTTCCTGGTGCTCGTCGTCGATTTCAATTACATACTCGCCGATCGAGTCGTTCGGATGCACCAGAACAAATGTCGGTCCACCCTCTTCATCCAAGCAGCGAAGTGCCATATACGGCCCGAACTCCGGGCCCAACTTGAACAGGTGATAGATCCGCGATGACTCATAGCCGGGAATTCCCGCCGGGAACTGGAAGATCAAAGGTGTTGGCCCCGCCGGCGCTTCGACCTTGACGTCTTCGGTATTGGATGTCAACTCGTTTTCCCCTCTTCTAACCCAAATACTGTGCCAGAGTCTGCTGAACCGACTTGGAGGTCACATATAGCGCTATCTGATAGTTATTTTGGATCTGTTGAAATTGCGTCGTCGCTTGAGCCATGTTCAGATTCTGCAGACTCCCGAGCTCGGTTGTCAAGTTCTGTACCGATAGCGTAGCCTGCTGTTGGTTTAATGTCAGCTGTTGAACCATCGAGCCGACCTGACCAGCTGCATTCTGCACGCCCTGAAAAGCGCTATCGAAGTTCTGTAGGTCAGTAGTTGTCACGTTGCCTATTTGATTAGTTTTTAGATCATTAATTGCTCCCTGTATCGCCGTGAACATGGTACTGAAGGGATCAGTCACGGAGACGGGGACTTGGTATGAAGGGGCAACGGTTCTAGTTGGGCTGCTCGTATTTCCATTATAGCTCACGTTGGTCGTGGTTACCGTGATCCCGTTTTGGGTGAACGTGCCAAGGGTCGAAGTATAAGGAGTCGAGACACCCGAGGTTCCTCCAAATACTCCGGCACCAAGATAGGTAGTATTAGCTATTGCCATCAATGAATTCATGTCTGACTGAAGCGAAGCTATTAGTCCGCTTGAGCCTTGTGCTGCGCCAGGAGATCCCGCTTGCAGAAGTGTCACCCTTGCCTGCTGTAAAATATTCACGGCGTCTGACATTGATGAGTTGGCGAGGTTAGCTAGGCCCAGTCCGTCGGTAGCATTTGCCTGGTACTGCGTATAGCGAGTCAACTGTGACTGCACACCGAGGATCTGAACCAGGGCGGTAGGGTTATCAGACGGCTTAGTCACATTTACACCCGCGGAAAGCTGCGAAGTCAAATCGTTTAGCTGGGTCTGGGTATTGTTCAGCTGGAAAGCGAGTTCCGAGGAAAGGCTCTGCTGGGTAAGTCCTGGAATGTAGCTACTAGTCATACCGCCGCCAATAGACTCTGTACCGTCTGGGTTAGAGTTAGAATTAACTTTGCCGCAGCCTGGTAACTCTGTTGATAGTTAACCATATTGACCATCTGCTGATTCTGCTGTACGCCAGATACCGCCTGGTCGGCCTGATAGGCACTCTGATAGTTGGTCTGAGCCGTATTTAAGGCTGCGTTAGCGTTTGAGACATCTAAGCCTATCTGGCCTGATAACTGTGCCCAAGCGGCGTCGGGACCCGCGGTAGAATTGGCAAACTCAGCCATGGTCTGCGCATTTGTTCCGTCCCCGGCACCCGATGAAGTCGAGTTCGCCGCGGCTATCCCCCAAGGTCCGGGGTCCGCTGCCGTCGGAGAACTAGTCGGGAGGAGGTTTGGATTCACTGACATGCTGAACGCACCCGTAGCAGAAATGGTAATCGGTTGGAAAATAGGCATACCCGATGCTGACAGAGTATTGTAGGTAGTGGAACCGCCCGTTGGAGGAACCAGATAGGCGCCGCTCTCCTGCTGGTTGTTTACCCAGGTTGCCAAGGCGTTCGCCACGCCGTATAGGCTGTTCGAAGAATTCGTCGGGCCGCCACTCACATAACCCGTCTGATAAAACGGAATCGTATTGTTGACCGCATTCAAAAGGGCCCCAACCGATCCAGACGATGGCACTTGTGGGTTTGTGGTGCCACTTATTTGAAGTCCATAAACTGCGGGCGATGTAGATGTAGCAGGGACTGTGGACATCGACACTGTCTGGGCTAGGTTACCCTGCACCAACATGACACCATTTAG
>JAKBHQ010000455.1 GCA_021836665.1 Thermoplasmata archaeon | reverse complement strand
GGGGAGCCCCCACGATTACCAATGACGGTGTATCCATCGCCAAGGATATAGAACTGGAAGACCCCTTTGAGAGGGTCGGGGCCGAACTGGTCAAAGAGGTTGCAAAGAAGACCGACGACGTCGCCGGTGACGGTACAACGACCGCTACCGTCCTCGCTTGGGCGATGGTGCGTGAGGGACTTCGTAACGTAGCTGCGGGTGCCAACCCAATGTCTCTGAAGAAGGGCATTGAAGAGGCGACCGAGGCGGCCATAGGCGCCCTCAAGGGTATTGCAAAAGATATCGATTCCAAGGATCAGATCGCCCAGGTTGCTTCGATCTCTGCGGCTGATGAAGAGATCGGTTCGCTGATTTCAGAGGCCATCGAAAAGGTCGGCAAGGACGGGGTCATAACCGTCGAAGAGTCACAGACCTTCGGTATGGACATGGATCTAGTCGAAGGTATGCGCTTTGATAAGGGCTATATCTCCCCTTACTTCGTGACCGATCCAGAGGCGATGGAAGCCAGCTTGGACGATCCTTACATCCTGCTGGTCAGCTCGAAGATATCTGCGGTTCGCGACATGCTTCCGGTTTTGGAGAAGGTTATGCAGGCCGGTAGGCCCCTTTTGATCATCGCAGAGGATATCGAGGGTGAGGCACTGGCGACACTGGTTGTCAACAAGATCCGCGGGACCTTCAAGTCCGTCGCAGTGAAGGCGCCTGGCTTCGGAGAGCGTCGCAAGGCGATGCTCCAGGATATCGCGATACTCACCGGCGGCCAAGTAATCACCGAAGAGGTCGGACTGAAACTGGAAAATGTCGGACTCGACCTGCTGGGTAGGGCTCGCAAGGTTCAGGTTACCAAGGACGAGACGACGATTATCGAAGGATCCGGTCCAGATTCAGAGATTAAAGGCAGGATTGCCCAGATCAGGGCTGAGATCGAAAATACCGATTCTGACTATGACCGCGAGAAGCTCCAGGAGAGGCTCGCAAAGCTCTCAGGTGGGGTCGCAATCATCAAGGTCGGAGCGGCGACTGAGGTCGAGCTCAAGGAGAAGAAGCACCGTATCGAGGATGCGGTCTCGACAACCAAGGCCGCAATTGAAGAGGGAATAGTCCCAGGCGGTGGGGTTGCGCTTTTGAGATCGCAGGCTGCGATATTAGAGAGGGCCGAGAAGCTCGAAGGCGATGAGGCGACCGGAGCGAGGATCATCGCACGGGCGGTCGAAGAACCCCTCAAGCAGATCGCAATCAATGCCGGACTCGAGGGTGGAATCGTCGTGGAGAAGGTTCGGTCGCTAACGGTAGCTTCCGAGGGACTCAACGCTGCTACGGGTGTCTATGAAGATCTCTTCAAGGCTGGGGTGATCGATGCGGTCAAAGTGACACGGTCGGCACTGCAGAACGCAGCATCGATAGCGGCGCTGTTTTTGACTACCGAGGCCGTCGTGGTCGACAAGCCCGAAGAGAAGGCGCCAGCTATGCCCCAAGGCGGCATGGAAGACTACTAGATCACATCGCCGTCAGGCGAGACCAATTTGGATGAAGGGGATGCAATTTTTGTATCCCCTTCTTGGTTTTCTTGATAGCTGACATTGATAGCTGACATTGATAGCTGACATTGATAGCTGACATTGATAGCTGACATTGATAGCTGACATTGATAGCTGACATTGATAGCTGACATTGATAGTAATTTTAGAAAATGACTGTGGATAAGTGGGTGTATCGGCGCGCCCACTATTTTTACAGGCAGGGATTTTTTACAGCTGGACATTGGTCCCGGGGCCGATTGGGATTTTTACGCCATTGCGTCTCGGTTTTACAAGGGGGCTTTTAGTTCATTCACAGGTTTGCTTGGAAGAATTGAATTTCCTACTCGGTAGGGAATTGAACTTTGAGTGGGATAAGAGTTGGTATCGGACCAGATGAGGTCTCATTTGACACTTGGTGGTGTAGGTGGAAGGCTACAGCGGGCGGTGCCAATTGCTCTGGCTGGAGTTTTGGCTCTGATCGCAGTGGGGATCATCTCGAGTTCGCTCATGAGTACGAGGTTTAACTACGTTAGCCATACCAATGTTTCAGGCGGTGACTCCTACTTCCGTTTTCCGGCTAATTGGGCATCGTTTTCGCAGGATCAGGTCGTCTTGGCAAACGATTCGAAGATAACCCCCGCACAGCTCCGCTCTTTGGACCAGACCGAATGGACGGAGATTTTTTCCGCAGACAAGGGGCTGAGCCTAGCAAATCAGAAGGGCCTATCATCGCTCAAGCCATTCGGAGTCGCCCAGCAGCTCGAGCTGACCCCACAGCAAAAGGCGGTATTCAAGCTCGCCACGTTGCGGTCCATCTTCGTACCGGATGATCCCTTGTCGAAGAGCCCAAGTACTTCTGGTTACCACTACAAAGTGGTATCGTACAAACAGTACGTTTCGTCGGATGGGCTTTCTCACCTTGAGATGCTCGTCGACATCAGGGCCCCCGGTGGAACCTCGACTGTGTTGGATGAGGCAGCGGCGGTGGACAAAAACACCCAGTGGGTCTATTTCATAGGTATAGGTTGCACCTATTCATGTTTTCAGGCGAATAGGTCGCAAATATTAGGTGTAGTCAAGTCATGGAATGTCAAGGAGCAACGATGAATGATTCAGATCTCGACGAAGGGGCGATGCCACCTGCTCCAGAACCGGAGCTAGTCACCCGTGCTCCAATGGTCTTATGGGACAGGATAAAGTTTCTCCTCCTCCTGGCGATAGTCTGGCTCGCACTGGTCTTCGCCGCTCGATCACAGAACCCCCTCGAGTCGTTCGCGACCGCCGCACGGTTGACGATGCATACCAAATGGTGGCTTACAACCCTATTCGGCATCGAGCTTCTCAGGCAGGCTAACTACCTGTTGGCAGAGAAGTCGGAGTCGTGGAATACCTTCTGGACCGAGTCGATAGTCGATCCACTGTCGAAGATCGGAGCCAATTGGAATGATTGGACCCGCTATCGGGTATCGAGAGTTATCAAGATCGTTCTGGTACTCGCACTTCTCGCCGTCGTCCTCGCCGCCTACTACCACACTTCACCCTTTACTTCCTTGTTTCAGGCCCCGGCCGCCCTCTACTCTTCCCTGCCCTTGCTCGCCCAGCTCGCCTTCGCCTTCGTCTTTGTGTTGCTACAGTTCGTTGGACTCTTCTGGTTCTTATCCAAAGGCGGGATAGACGTATATTTCCCAGGGGATATCAAGACCAGATTTACCGATGTATGGGGGCAGGACTCGGTCCTCGATCGGGTCAAAGAGAACATAATTTTTCTGAAGGATCCCGAAGCGATTGAGGAGAAGGGTGGATACGTCCCAGGCGGAATACTGCTGTGGGGCCCACCGGGCACCGGCAAGACCCTGATCGCCGAGGCGGTGGCCGGAGAGACCCAGAATCCTTACGTCTTTGTTGATCCGGGGGCATTCATCAACATGTTCATGGGTGTCGGTGTCCTCAAGGTAAAGAGCCTCTTTCGTAAGCTGCGTAAGCTCTCCCTGAGGTACGGGGGTGTGGTTGTCTTTTTTGACGAAGCCGACTCGCTCGGATCTAGGGGGGCACTCGCACCCCAGGGAACCTTCGGTTTCGCAGACAATCGTTTTGATCTGAGCTACCGCTGCAACGGCATGAGCTACCTAAGTGAGGCGGGGCTGAGGAGCCTGCTCATTGGGAGTAATAACTCGGCTCCGGACGAGGCCCCCCAGGCAAACCGGAGGTCAAAGGTGATCGCCGGAATGGGGGGACTAAATGGTGGTGGTGGCGGCGGAACGGGAACGCTGCAGGCCCTTTTGACCGAGTTATCGGGACTAAAGAAGCCCCGGGGATTCTTCAATAGGGTTGTCCGCCGGGCATTTGGTCTGAGACCAAAGAGCCCACCTAAGTACAGGATATTGGTCATGATGGCGACCAATCTTCCCCAGGCCCTCGACGAAGCGCTGTTGAGACCGGGAAGGATCGACCGCATCTATCGGGTAGGTTACCCATCGAAGGCCGGACGGATCAGGACCTATATGGGCTATTTGGACAAGGTGTCCCATAACCTCACTCCAGAAGAGGTCGATAGGCTCGCAACGATAACCCCCTATGCCA
>JAKBHQ010000440.1 GCA_021836665.1 Thermoplasmata archaeon | reverse complement strand
GTCAATTCCCAGTTCCCTGCGATAAGAATAGAACCACTCCGCTACAGACTCAGGTTTCAAATTCTCAACCACTGCGGCCAAAGGATGCTGGTACGCTGCGAACCAACTTCCCCCCCAGTCCCAATTTCCTAGGTGGCAGGTGGCTAAGATCGCTCCGTGCCCTCCCCGTAGATATCCGACAAGATCGTCACAGCCCTCATAGCTGAGATTCTGCAACAGCTTTTCCCTTCCCGATCGAGGCATCGCCAGGGATTCAAGCCAGTAGAGCACATAGGAAGAGAAGACCTCGATAGTCCTCCTAGTGAGGACACTCCGATTTTCCTCACCATAACTTGCGAGCCGTTGCGCCTCGAAGGCGTCCTGTCTTTTCTTTTTAAAGGCCAGATATGCGACAGGTCCGATAATGGCTGCGATCTTAGGCCTTAGTCCGATTGGAATCGAGCTGGCCAAGATTGACCCTATTTCATAGGGAAGAACCGCCACCTTGCCATCAAAGTGAGACATTGCCCTCGAAAGGGGCCCGGAATCTCCCAGCGATTTAGATGCCGAGAAATACTTCGACACTTATCGTTGACTCTCCCACCAAGACCTCATGCGAGCGGAAGCCCTTAAGCGGCTCTGTCGGCTATACGCAGAAAACTGACCTGGACTTCTGACGCCTGCCCTTTTGCGAGAGCTAGCCGCACGTCTTGGCTGCGAACGCCTCTTGAATTGTCCGCGTCGCTGCTGAAGATAAAGGTACCTGTTACTAGCCAGCTTGTCTGGCATGGTAGCCGTTCCTTGGCTCCAAATCTTGACAAATCTCTGAATTGCGGTAACCACGCTAAGCACCAGGACAAGCCAAAGCACCCATGTCAAAACGACGGAAAAGAGCAGACCGACAGCGACCGCAATGATCCTTTCCGCTCTTTCCATAATCCCGCCCTTGGCGACAAAACCAAGCGACTCCGCTTTTGCCCTTTGGTAGGAAATCAGGCTTGCCACCCCATAATCGGCAAAAGCAACCACCGCCACAAGGTCGTTATGGCGGACCAGCATTAGAACGCCTATGCCGCCAAAAAGCAGAAGGTCGCTCACCCTGTCAGAGAAGGAGTCGAAAAAGGCACCACGCTTCGAAGTGACGCCCGACGCTTTCGCTACTGGTCCGTCTAACAGATCCGGTATTCCAGAAGCTATCACACCAAAAAAGCCCAACACGGTGTGGCCGGTGCCAATCGCGACCGCTGTCAGTAGGCTTATTATCAGCCCGCTCAACGTCAACAGATCAGCCGTCACCCCTATCGACGACAACGCCAAACCTAACGGGCCAGTACGTTTGTCGACGCCTTCCCTCAAATGACCATCGAACAATGAGATCTCCTCGTGGTCCAAAACATTACTCACCCTCCAAGGGCCTACTCTGCTGGAACCGCAAATTCAATGTTAAATCTAGCAGGATAAGTGGCGACAGGGGGCAAATAGCTTTTTAGTACCAACCAATGGCCTCATTTTGCCCCGATAGTTGGAAATTGCTCAATTGTCGCGTAACTTATCGTTAACCGAGTAACAGATGCCCGGAATTGTCCCTGGGGAGGTCAATATGGCTCAAGTTGGTTCGAGGTCTATTCGCAACGTGGCCTTAGTGGGCCAGGCGGGTTCAGGTAAGACCCTCCTGGCAGATTCTCTGGCCTTTCTTTTCAAGGCAAGCAAGCGAATAGGTAAGATTGAAGACGGTAACACGCTGTCTGACTCTGATCCCGAAGAGATCAAGCACAAGCATTCAATATCGCTGACTCTTTTAGCGCTCACAAGACCGGATCTCACTCTCAACGTGCTGGATACGCCCGGGGTTGCAGATTTCATCGGCGAGGTTCAAAGCGCCCTATCTGCCGTCGAGATGTGCATTTTCGTGGTTTCAGCGGCAGAACCGATCGGCCCTGACGCCGATCGAATCTGGGAACTTTTGGCTCAGGCGTCTATTCCAAGACTCATATTCGTCAATAAAGCCGACCGGGAAAGAGCAGACTACTTTGCCACGGTAGATGCACTTAAGGAACATTTCGGTCCCGGTGTCGCTCCGTTAGAGCTGCCTATTGGAATTGAATCCTCCTTCGAAGGCGTGGTAGACCTTCTCTCTGATAGGGGCCTAGTCTACAAAGACTCTCCGATCGCTCTAGAGGTAGCTGTTCCCCAGGAAATAGCGGACCTGGAACACTCGGTTCATGACCAGCTGGTAGAAGGAATTGTCGTCGGAGACGATGAACTTATGGAGCGGTACCTCGGTGGCGAGACGCTTAGCTTTCAAGAGTTAGAGAAGGCCATGGCGCAAGGAGTGAAGGATGCAAGCGTCTTTCCAGTAATCGTTGGCTCAGCGGTGAAAGAGATCGGAATCGACCGTCTTGTGGACTTTATCACTGAAATTGGACCGGCTCCAGAGCAATCCGACGAGACCAAGGAGGAGCCTGAGATTCAGATCTTCAAAACCTTCGCCGACCCTTTCATGGGAAAACTTTCCCTAGCCAAAGTGAAGTCGGGAGTGTTGCGGCCATCTTCAACGCTTACAAACGTCCGCACACAATCCGATGAAAGAATTGGGCAGCTTTTTACCCTGCTGGGCAAGGAGCATCTTCCGCTCGAGCATGCCCAGGCCGGCGACATAGTTGCGCTATCCAAACTTTCAGGTGCCAAAACGTCCGACGTGCTGTCAAGAAATAAGTCTTTGCAAGTTTTGGGAATACAATTCGAGCCTTCCCTTCTTGTAGTCGCCGTTACTCCAGTAAATTCAAAAGATGACGAAAAGCTTTTTTCCGCCCTTTTGAAACTTGCTGAGGAGGATCCAACCCTCAGTGTCAGCAGGGACCCTAGGAGCCATAAGGCCCTAGTCGCTGGCCAGGGAGAGGCGCACATTTCCATAGCTTTAGAGAGGGCCGCTCGAAAGTTTGGCGTCGAAGCTACCTATTCCGAGCCAGAAGTCCCATACTTAGAATCGATTTCGGCAGAAGCAACTGCAGAAGGCAAGTACAAGAAACAGACTGGAGGCCATGGACAATACGGGGTGGCCAACATCAGACTACGACCGCTTGCAAGAGGGGAAGGTTTTAGTTTCCTAGACGAAATAGTTGGTGGAGCGATTCCAAGAAATTTCATTCCTGCAGTAGAAAAAGGGATCCAAGAGGCTATGGCCAATGGGGGCAACTTTGGCTTTCCAGTCGTCGACGTCGCCGTGCACCTTACTGATGGCAAATACCACCCCGTTGATTCGTCTGAAATGAGCTTTAAGATGGCGGGTTCACTCGCATTTCACGAGGCGTTCTCTCAATCCTCACCAGTAGTCTTGGAACCAATTGACGAATTGACCGTCATCGCACCCTCAAAATTCCAAGGCGATATCCTTGGCGACTTAAATTCAAAAAGAGCAAAGGTATCAAAAACCGACCTAGACCCAGAGACTAAGCGGGCGACTGTGAGCGCGCTAGTCCCGAGATCCGAGATGAAGCGCTACGCAACCGATCTACGTGCAATCACCTCGGGGCAGGGCCGATTCACCCTACAGGAGTCGCACTACGAGATTGCTCCCCAAGCGGTCGTTTCAAAACTACAACCAAGGAAGGATAAACCGAACGGCTGAAAGTGGTTCCCTTTACCCACTGTCGCCTTCAGTTCCTTGGCGCCACAAACCATCGCTCGGACTAGTCAGCGCGAGGTATTCGAAAGGTTCATTTTGTCCTGAGGAGCAACGAATTTTCCCTTCGTAAGAAGCGAGATCTAAATCATCAAAGCCACAATTAAAAACTCGTCCTCAAAGTTAGAATGGGCAGTCTCAGCTAAAAAGCGCAACGAGTTAGCTTTGTGGCTCCTACGTTGAAGAGCTTGTCACCTTAGGCACGCTTTCGTGTCACCTGCTTGGGAGTATACCTTTTCGACTTCATGCTACTCATTCTGAAGAGTGCCCGAAAGCTGATTCACTTGATCAGTGAGTGTTCCTCGGGTTTGTTTTGTTCGGACTAGCAATCCCTCCACATCACCACCCTGATGTTCCCATCTACTCGCTAACTGCCCGCCAAGTGGACGGCGATCCGTTTGTTCGTAAGCAATCCAATGGTTCTCACCTATTAGTGAAGGGT
>JAKBHQ010000301.1 GCA_021836665.1 Thermoplasmata archaeon | reverse complement strand
TACGGAATCCAACCACAACCAGAAACAAGATTGCTAATAGAAAGGCCCACCAACCAGTCAATATACTTTTCGGCAATGGACTTGTCGGGCGGAAAAATCCATATAAACCAATTAGATTGGGATATAGCCCAAAGTGTGGATCGGCTTGAGATCTGAAGGCTGCTAGGTCTGCTGCTCCTATTCGGGAGTAAGAGGGAAACCCTAAAACTAGTACAGGGACAAGCCAATATGCAGACAGGGTAAGCAGCAGAAAACCTCCAGTCAACCATCCCACAAAGCACCGTTGTTTTTGAGTCGGCTGTCTTGACCCAAGTCGCCCAATAATTACGATTAACACGGTTAGTAGCAATGCAAGAAAAAGAAACTGAGGAGACAAAGCAGTACCGACGGCGATCAGGATTGCAAGTTTGATGCATGGCGCAACTCGGCCAGATTCACAGTCTCGAGCCAGCGCAATAACAAATGGTAAAGTCACAAAGGAGAGAGTGACACCGAATGCGGCTGAACCCAGACGCTCGTCAATAAATGGATTCACTGAGGCAAATAATGCAGATGCAAACCACGCGAGCGGCTGCTTCCCAAGCACTTTTTCCATTCCGAAACCCAGCATTAGTGGACTGAGCAATAGCGCTACTGATGTAGCTTTGCCGGCTCCGATTATGCCATTTAGTATGTGCATGAACGCTGCTACAGGAGCAACGCTGGCTCTCCCCTGCCCCAACCCATATAGCGCAGGCGGAAGGTGCCAATTTGGCCCAGAGATCCAATCGAATCCAAGGAGCTGACCTGTTCTTAACCAAGGACCATAAATGCTAACCCCAAGGATCAGTAGACCAAGGCGGGCGAAGAGCACTCGATGTTCGAATATCCAGATATTAAGTTTTTCAACTTCACTACCATGCGGGTCGAAATTATTTCGATATTTTCTCATTATTAGTAACGCACTATTCCATTTCAACACATCGTCCAGCAAGCGGAACCCTAAAACCCAGTCGACGATTTGTAATATTGAAACTCGGGAGCTGGGCGATCCCTAATGGTTGAAAAATAAGCATATGCGGGTGTGCCTCGGGTGACTTTGTTTGGATTAGCGATTTTTCCCGTCCGCTAGCGGGAGTTTCAAGGCTAGCCAAGTACCGGGGATCTTAGGATCCTCCAAAATATTTTAAAATAATACTCTGACCAGTGCGTTTGTGCTGGTCAGAGATTCGCAAAGTCTGTCAATAAGTAGTAGCCTTAGGCCGAAGTTCCCCGCACCGCCTCAACTAATACCCACATCTACCAGAACGTGTATGGTTTTAGTCCTGCCTACACATAGCCCAGATTCCAAGAGACCCCAAGAAGCTCGAAGGCCTTTTGCTGTAAAGGGGTGGGTTTGGTGATCATGACAAAGGCAGGAAGATCGGCGTCTTTGGGTTGTATCCGTTTGGCCACAACGGTTGCTAGATCTTCCACGAGAGTAGCAAAGCTATGGATTGGCATCTGATCCGCGTTTCGCTTGGTGGTGGCCTTGGCCCTGGCACGACTTGATCGCTCGGCAAGGACGACGGGTGAGTCCCGTAGCGCTTTAGCGCCCTCTGGATCGTGTTCTTTGAACAATGAGGTTCCCCAAGGGGCGGTAAGGGACCAGCACTTAGACGCCTACCTCGACGAATTCGTCTTTCGCTTCAACCGCCGACACTCTCGCAACCGCGGCCTCATCTTCTGGCGGCTCATCTGTAGCCTGATGGAATCTCGTGTATCAGTTACCAACCAACAACTGAGACAGCGATTAAGCGAGCAGGTGATTATCGACGAGACACATGCGACCAGGGTCAAGACGAGACGAAACGCTAACAAGGCCGAGAAACGACGAGAGATCCGCCGCATCGAGGCCCAAGATCAGGGTCGGTCAGTGCGCCCGTATCACCGAAGGACCCAGGGTGACGATGATATCTCCACGTGAGGCGCATCAACCACTACATCTTGTGCCTGCGTAGTTATCTCGCTAGCCCTTTCAATCGGAACGAGTGTACGAAAACCCTCGGAATACGCAGAACTCCGCCAGCTAACGGCACAGCAGTCCGATCCCGACTACAAAGCTACTTACTAAACAGAGTGTAAACCATCGGACTAGTCAAGTATATAACGAAGGTTACGGTCACGGAAGAATCCAATCAGCAACTCAGGCAATGAGCCTAGGAGACCGTTGTTCTATCGAACTCCCATTCCGGCCAAATTCCTGAAGTTTGATTATTTCCATCGAAAGTGATCCGAATTTAGGCGCAGATCTGGTTTCGGCCACGAAATCTGTCGTGTTGTCGAGGTTTTAGCTGCAGTACTTACCTATCAGGCCTATCTTGTCGCCGTTTTTCGCTTATTTGGGGCTACATTAGGCCACTACTTTCGGGTTTGGCTCAAGTAGTGGCACAAGTTAGCTCAGATTCCTCTGTTCTAACGATGAATGAAGCTATCACGAGGAGATTCAAGGCGGTCGCTCTTAGCATTACATTCGCCCGTGCTTTGGCTAAACCTCGGTATCTAGTCTTACGTCCTCCCCAGTAGACCTTGGTAAGTCGGGCGTTGATTCTCTCGGAGAAGCTCCGGATTGTGTTATAGGTGGCTTTGTAGTCGGGATCGGACTGTTGTGCCCTTAGCTGGCGGAGTTCTTCTTCTCTGGGGTGGATGCTGACAGTCCTTCCAGATGAGCTCCTGGTGCAGTTCTGTCTAACCGGGCACGTTACACAAAGATTGCCAAAGGATGCCTTTTGGTTATTTCCGCTTCCACGTATTTCTATTTGGTGTCCAGCTGGACAGGTGACGCTTCGTTTATCTGGATCTATGGTAAAAGCGTCCTTGTTATAAAGACCATGTCGGTTCCTTGGCGGAGAGATCTTCGAGATGACAGATATTCCTTTTTCTGCGAGTTCATCTCGTACCCCTAGGGAACCATAGGCCGAATCTCCTACTACGAGTGGCTGATTATCTTGGCTGCTTTGGTCCTGATCGGCGTTCGTATTCTGCTCGGGGTTCTGGTCCTTTATAGCTAAGTCTTCGACGAGGTCTGAGACTACGTCTTTATCTGCGACGTTGGCAGCTGTCGCAGTTGCCCCGGTAATCAGATTCGACTCTATGTCACTGGCTAGATGGGACTTGAAGCCATCAAATAGACGATTGGCTGACTTATGGCCATGCCTAGCTTGTTGATCGGCCTTAGAGATGACTCGGTCTTTAGCTACTCCTACCTTGATGACGTAGCTTGAGCCGTCTTTGGATAGTTCGATATCTTGGTTGATGATCACGGCTAGGAATCTGATGTTCGAGGAGAGTTTGAGCGAAGATACCTCTTTGTTCTCAAAATGAGCAATCAGGTCATAAGAGATCTTTGAGATCTCGTTGATGTAGCTCTTCACCTCGGATTTATCCTCGAAGCTCGGCTTATCTGGGAGAGAAACATCGAGTTGTTCACCGATGTCTTGTGCTTCTGAGATTATCTCTGTGATGACATCTCGCATCATCGTCAAGGTGGACTTGGTCTCTACGCTATCTAACAGTGCCGTTGAGTCGAGTGCCCTTTTGTTTCCAAGTGTCATTCCAGAAGTCTTTGCAAACTCTAACACCCGAGAGAAGATACGATCCGGGCTTTTAGATGCGGCAATACGTGTTCTAAGGAACGATAAGGCACTGAAGTCAAAGACTTCTGCGTCCATCGAAAGACCACATGCGACCTTCCAGCGCAGATCGTACCTGATGCGATTTACGGTCTCTCGGTCAGAAGTTCCTTCCAGGAAAGATAGCACCATCGCAGCACAGATGACCCTCGCTGGGATAGACGGCCTGCCCCGCTTAGAGGTATAGATATCAACGAAGAACTCAGCCGGAAAGATATCATCCCCTTTCTCGGCTAATAGGAAGTACACACTTGGCTTTGGTAGTTCTTCGAGTACTTTACTCAAGACATCATCAGCGACGAAGCGCTTCTGAAGTGCAGAGTTATGAAGGTTTAGTCTTCCAATTGCCATATACAGAGTCTATTAAACCCAAAAGACCGGCGCGAATTTTGCCTTCATCCGCCAAAAAGGTATAAGGGTGGATTAAACATCAGTCTCCTAGCACTCTTCGATACAGATA
>JAKBHQ010000013.1 GCA_021836665.1 Thermoplasmata archaeon | reverse complement strand
AGCGCAAGCCAGCTCGAGGAAAAACTCTACACATCTTTAACTTCAACTACCGATGTCGCACGGGCATCTCAACCGACGCTCACACCCGACGGGAAGCTAATTGTGGCGACCGTAGTGCCGATGACTGATCCACAAAGTTCGCAAACCACCACCCTCTTCAACACCCTGCTGAACACCACCATCAAGCAAGTCACCGCCGGAACCGGTGCAACTGGCTATGTGACCGGGGGCACGGCATCACAGATTCAGTTTTCCCAAACTCTGGCATCAAGGCTTCCGATAATCATCCTCATCGTCGTACTAACGGCTTTCTTACTCATCATGTCGACATTCAGAAGCCTTATCTTGGCGATTAAAGCCGCGGCTTTGAATCTGTTGAGTATCTCTGCAGCCTACGGAGTAATCACCGCCGTCTTCCAATGGGGATGGGGGCGTAGTCTCCTTGGTGTCAGCGAAAACGTGCCGATCGAGTCTTACGTTCCGATGATGATGTTCGCAATAGTCTTCGGACTCTCGATGGACTACGAGATTTTCCTGCTCTCCAGGGTCAAAGAGAGCTGGGATATCACTAAAGACAATTCGCTATCGGTAGCCAAGGGTATTTCGAGCACTGCGAGGGTCATTACAGCAGCAGCGCTAATCATGGTGAGCGTATTTGCCGCATTCGTCGGATCGCCCGAAGTGGAGATCAAGATGATCGCAATAGGCCTAGCGACGAGCGTACTAATCGATGCCACCGTGGTCCGATTACTACTCGTACCCGCGATAATGAACATCCTAGGGACCAAGTGTTGGTATATACCAAAGTGGCTAGATCGAGTCTTACCTCACATCGAAGCCGAAGGGGCAGAGGACGAGGATCGCCGTGAGCCTTTGACCGACGAAGCAGCTCGGTTGGCTATAGAAGGTAACGAATACAGCGCTCCTTCGCAAGAGGTTGAGAGCTCAGCGACTAACGGCTAGTCTTCACGCATTCGTTGGACCCGATGGCACGTTGCCTAGTTGCAACGTGCCATCGGGAGCTATCGTGGGACTAGAAGGACGAGCCGTCAAGATGCGGTGGACAGGCCGCGGTAGAAAGATCGGGAGGATATACCCGCCGACGTGACTGGGACTATACGGGGTGGGTTTGAGCTTCATCGGTCAAACCTCCGCCGTTCTCGGGCACGCGATAGGCTTCGCTTAGCCCTTAATTTTTTAAGAAGGGGACCCATGGGGGCAAGCTTGCGAACTAACAGAGCTCCAAAGTCGACCAATAGGTCCTGGCACCGTGGACTTGGTAGTGAACGAGTACGCTGGATTTCATGGCTGATAGCACTGGCGTTTCTCCTTGCTGGATGCGCTACGGGGACTAATAGCACACAGGGGAGTGCACCTCCGACATCCTCGCAGAAGGGTACTCACCCTACCGGGGCAAAGACCGAGGTACAATGTCCCTTCAGTTACGCTCTCACCCAGGTGACCCAGTCGAATACCGGAGCCATCTCTGGTTGCTACCGGATCCCACCAGCTAACCCCGGACCGCTCACTCTGGCTATTGAGAGCGGCCCAAACTTCAAGTCGTCCATTAATACAACCGGCTCCTCTCAGCCTAAGGTCGCCTTGGATAAGCCGAAAAATCCGGTCATTGCGGGTAAATCCATCACCATTTTCGGTTCTTACGTCGGCTCAACTCCGAGCGGACACCTCCCCCGACACGCCACCGCATGCTGGGGAGGTTGCTCAGGCGGCCTCCATGAGGACGCGGTTCCGGTAACTCAGCTAGGTGGGGGAAGGTTTAGCTTCGTTCTACTTGCTCCTGGTGCACCTTGGGTACAAGGTAACGGAGTACATTCCTTGGTCTCGGGAAGCTACAGAGTCTCGCTGACCTGCCTCTCCTACTATTCAAGGGGTTGCGAATACGGCCCAGCTCAGGGGGGTGTAAGAGTCGACCTACGGGTAATTCACCCGATGATGTGCAGTAAGGGATGTTCTAAGCTAACCGCAAGCCCTGGGAAAGCCCTACCTGGGGAAGTCGTGAAAATTACTGGGTTCTCTCCGGTCTATGAAATCATTGGCAATAATCCGGTCGCGCCAAATCTGACAGCCTTCCCCGGGAAAGAATCGGTGCAGATTCCAACGGTTTCCACCTTCGCCAAACCCTACGCCACCGAGACGATACTCGCCAAAACAACATTGATGGTCAAAAAGGGAACGAGCTGGAACGACCTGAAGGCCATTACCGGGCCGAGCTCTATAGGGATATCGGACCAAAACACAATAGCTAGCATTTCGGGCAGTCCTGGGCTAACCGCATACTGTTCTCAATCTGGGCTGATGATCTCGACGGATTCAGCAAAGACCTGGACGAAAAGCCCGCTAAATGGGATCGCTGGAGTGATTCAATCCCAGCAGCTTTCACCACTAGCCTTTCAACCGCCAAACTGCTACCAGGTCGCCCTCGAACCTGGGTATTCAGCAAGCCTCTTCGCAGCTTTCCCCGTCAACCCAGTTAGCCAGCCCGCTCCACCGGTCTACCTCGATCCACTATATTCGACCGACTCGGGATTGAACTGGAAACCTGTCCCGATACCTAACGGCCTTACCCCGATCGACTTCTCAGCATTCATAAACAGAGGATCTGAAATCGAAGCCTACTTCACCCGTCCCAACTCGCTAGTTGGGACTATTGAAACGACCATTAATGGAGGCCAGACCTGGACGAATTCGGCGCCCAAGTGTCCAATAACTGGACCGTGCATAGCAATAGAGCCAACAATCCCCGGTAACTGCGCAATGAACGGCATGCCTACGAACCTCGTCTACTCATTGAACCACGGTTTGACCTGGGAAAAAGCCATGTGGCCGTACTCGATAAATATCTGCAACTTTGCCGAGATAGTCCCCCTTGGACCAAAATCTGCGCTGCTAATTGCTGGCGAATCGAACTACCCGCTGAGAGTCACCTACGACAGCGGGGTAACGTGGAGTTATGTATCACTTCCTCAACTACCAGGGAGCGACACGGCCATTTTGGGAGCAAACCAGCCACTCTACCTTTTGCCCAATGGGTCGCTGCTATCATACGGGTCGAAGTGGATGCTGCTGACGCCCGGCTCAAAAAGCTGGTGTATACCAAAGGCAACAATTGCTGGCTCCAATAGCTTCATATTCGCTGCACCCAAGGTCAACTTTGGCCATTTCGAATGGATAAGCTCCAGCCCTCAAAGCACTTTCGAGTCTTTGCCTCTCTCGAAGCTGACCTGTCGAAGCTGACCTGTCGAAGCTGACCTGTCGAAGCTGACCTGTCGAAGCTGACCTGTCGAAGCTGACCTGTCGAAGCTGACCTGTCGAAGCTGACCTGTCGAAGCTAGAGTGACGGGGAGAATCTCCCGGCCCATCCTCTGCTCTGTCGAGCCCTCTGAGACTAAAAGCAGCAAAATAATATACAACGACCAGCAACCCGGCCATCCGAAGGTGCAATTGGCAGGTCGCAGTGAAAGGCGGAATCGGACCGATCGGCACCACTCGAAGCATCATCTGGATCCGCAATAGTTGACCGCTTTATATTCTCAAAATATGACTTTCACGTCGTCCAGATGTCACCGGACTAACGGAGATCTCTCAGCTCCACAACCGCCGGTGCATGTTCGACTTTTCAGTTTCTGTACCGATTTCGTCGCTAAATACCTCTGGGTTCTAAATACCTCTGGATTCTAAATACCTTTAGTCGCCGAATAGACCATATCTATATGCGTAAACTACCGCCTGCACTCGATCCCGCAACTTCAGCTTGAACAGAATCCTAGAGATGTAGGTCTTCACCGTCGCTTCAGATAGATAGAGGTGCTCCCCAATCTCTTGATTTGACCACCCCTGAGCGAGGCACTTTAGCACTTCGAGCTCTCTGGAACTCAGATCTTCAACCTCTGCAGGCGGCTCATATCTAAAGGTGGGGGCCTCGCGAACCAGGTTCAAAACCGTCTTGGTGACCGATGGGGAAAGTGCAGCATCACCGTTTGCTATCGACCTCACCGCCCCGACTAACTCCTCGGCGGTGGAATCCTTTAGTAAAAATCCGCTCGCTCCCGCCGCTAACGCCGAGACGACGTATTGGTCTAGGTCGAAAGTCGTTAGTATCAAGA
>JAKBHQ010000482.1 GCA_021836665.1 Thermoplasmata archaeon | reverse complement strand
GCTTCCATCCAAAAGACGCAGCTGGCGGAGACTTTACCCGTCCTTCCGTCAGGGGTCTCCTTCGGAGGCAATCCCTGAAAAGGTGGAAGGCCAGTATCGCTGGTGTCTGAGAACTGAATTCCTATTGCCGGGGCACTGAGGTGCAGCGCCGTTTCCAATCGAGCGGCTAGTTCCCTGATTTGATCCAGATTCGTCAACTACTGCTCCGTCGATCAGCGACCCCGAGGTCGAACTCCACTGATCGCCAACCTAGTCGCCCCAGCGGTAGTGGCTATTTACTTCCGAGAGATAATTGTAAGATTTATTTGTTTTGGTAGTGGGGTAATCCCAAGTGACGGGCAGGAAAGCCATAGGAGGATTACCTATACCATAGCCGATAAAGGAAATATGGCCCGAACAAAGTACGGTGCTAGGTCAATTTCCAACTTGGCTAACAGCGTTTGAAATCTGGCAGACCTACACGGGTGGCACGATGTGGTGACGGTAAGCAATGGTGTTAGACGGCACCAGCTCGGCCACGAAGCTCTGTCAAATTCTACGCGGGGCACCGTTCTTTGGAAAGCTGAACTCAAGCTTTAAATTGGCTCTATTTCGATTAAAACACATCAGGCCATGGGCATAGTTTGATTCCATAGTCGTGAGCGCTGATAGATCCACACGAGATCGGCATAGTCAGTTCGGTGCCCGCCATCTTTTCATTGTGGCGGTCAAATGGCGAAACGGCTGCCTGAGCGGTCCATCACTTAGCCAAGCTGATAGCTTCCAGACGCCAAATCTCACTGAAACGCCAAGTTACTCTTCACCGCAAAAGCTTCTTTGCCATCCAGAAACAACCACCGCCTGACATCGGCGTGACTTGCCAATCTGATGTGAGTTTGAAAGTTGCCGCTACTCACAAGTAGAGGGTTCGAGTCGGAGGATTCGAACCAAAATGGCAAAGGTCAAGTTCTCCATCGAGTTCTCGACGAAGGAGCCAGGCCGATACAAGGGCGGGATCCGCCGACGATGAGGACGTTGTCTGCTTCCGAAGGGGGAAATTGGCTCAGTTAGCTTTTAATGCGGCTGCGTCGTCTCTTCTACCCGACTTGAGTTTCGCCATGGCTGTGCGTGTGATCAGGCTAGGGGCCGCTGTTTCACAATTTCCAGCAGAGGGTGCGAGCCGTTTGCACGCTGGTATCCAAAATAACAAGTTGGTTTCAGGGCGATAGGCTCATTTTAAGTCCAGGATGGACCAACAGGGCACCTTGAAATGAGGTGAACTGCATTTCGAATTCACAAGGCCAGGTCGCTTCATGACCAGGTCGAAGTGTACGTCCGACTTGTATGCCTTTGACCAACAAGAATATCTGTGACGGAATTAGCCAGTTGGCGAGACTTTTGTAACCCATAACAACTGAACAGTCTGACAGTCGCTTCGGCACTGTTGCCTTTAGCCATTTGGATATGCGATGAGAAATGGCTGGGGATGAACATTTTTGGTTAGCCTCTATAGCAAGGTGGATATGCAGGAGGCCACTCCCGGAGCCGTTGTAATCATTTACATCCAACAACGGTGACCTATTACCCTATTCGTTTCAGCGATCCTCCCCGATGCGTTAACGGCTCTTCGCTGCTTCTCAGCTTTCCTTCGTCCCTACCTAGAAGCGCGAACTATATCGGATTATTGCTATTGCCGATCGAGACCCGTTTGAGATGGACCAAAGGTCGGTATCCATTGGGGAGTATGTCTTAGGAGGACAAAGAAATGAAGAGCTTTTCATTAAAGGGGCGGGCCAATAAAGCGATTCTCGCCGGGCTTGCGATTGGCACAGGTGGATTTGTCATGGCCGCGTGTGGAAGCTCGGGATCTACAGCGAGTGCGACGACTGCCACTACAGCCGCCCCGGCCCCGACCGTGGTCCACCAATACATGACAATCCTAACCGGCGGCATGATCAAGAGTCCGGGTAACCCGATCTATGCCCCAGGAAATCTGACCGTACCGAAGAACTCGATAGTCGACCTTACTATAACTTCATATGACGACGGAGCGGCTCCCTTGACAACTGGGTACACTCAATATGCGAACGCCAAAGGCTTGATAGGTGGTACAGAGACCATCGGCGGGACGCCCGCAGCATCTGTACCAAATGCAAATATTGCCCACACCTTTACGATTCCGCAATTAGGCGTAAATATGCCAATTCCAGCTGCAACCGCCGACGTAACTGGCCAGCCCAAGAATACCGTGGTTGTGGAGGCGCAATTCAAGGTCACCAAGGCGGGTACCTACGTGTGGCACTGCTTCGCCCCTTGCGGATCGGGATCTGACGGCATGAGCGGTGTAATGGCAACCTCCGGGCAGATGATGGGCAACTTGGTCGTAGAGTAGCAGTTTTTGGGCCGAATCGCCTTTGACGCCTCGATGGAGGTCAGTTGAGCGATTCGGTCGCTGAGGATAAATAACAAGGGTGAAGGTTCATTTGAACCTTCACCCTTTGGTTTTGTCACATCGGTGTTGGCTTCTCTTGATAAAGAGCGCAAAGCGAAAAAGATAGTCGGCCTGCTAATTCTTCTTTCGTTGTATAGTCGCTGCAATATCGGCTAATCACAGTATTGCTCATATGTAGGCCAATGCTAAAGAACTTCGATCTGAATAGCCCTTGGCGATTTAGACCGCAAAACGGTCCTTACTAGCCATAGAGGAAAGCACCGCGTACAATTCGATCGAGGCATTTCTCGTCCGGGAACGGCACAATACCCACCTCATTTTGTGGTTGCAAATCAACCCTACAGTGGACCAGGGCCGATTAGCGAGGAGCACTTGCAAATTCGATCGTGGAATCGACTCTGCGCTCACTTTTGCATCCTTTTGCGACTGATATCCTGGGTAGGGCTATCCATTGCCCAGCCGCCAGAAATTACCTTGCGGGGTCTATTTTGGTTACCGTGCTTAACCCTGACCTTAAATCATGCACCAGCCATGGCTCGCAACAATCGATTGTCCTGTGAGGGCGGCGCTTGGGAAGGCACTTAAAAACAGAGCGAGGTTAGCAATGTCTTCGGTTGTAGTAAACTCCCCGTCCACGGTGTCTTTTAGCATCACGTTTCGCACAACATCATCTTCCGATATCCCGAGTTCCTTAGCCTGCTCCGGTATCTGCTTCTCGACCAGCGGTGTCCTAACGAAGCCCGGGCAAATTACGTGGGACCGGACACCGTGTGCGGCACCCTCTTTGGCGATTACCCGTGCAAGACCAAGCAAGCCATGCTTAGCGGTAACGTAGGCACTTTTGAGCGGGGAAGCTTCGTGGGAGTGTACGGATCCCATGTATATGATGACGCCGCCGCGATTGTCCTTATACATCGAGTTTATTGCGGCTTTCGTGGTCAGAAATGCCCCATCAAGATGGATAGCTAGCATCTTCTTCCAGTCGGAAAAGGCATAGTCTTCGATGGGATTGACTATCTGAATTCCAGCATTGGAAATGAGTATGTCAACCGCTCCGTATTTATCCACGACTTGTTGGGTCGCACTATTTACCGCATCCTCGCTGGTTACATCCATGGTGACACCCATAGCCGAACCACCATCGGCGACTATTGCAGCCGCCACGGCTTGGGTTCCATCGCCGTTCAGATCGGCGATTGCGACGTTTGCCCCAGCCCTAGCGAAAGTTTCTGCGATCTCTTTGCCGATGCCACTCGCAGCCCCAGTTACTATTGCTGTTTTGCCTTTGAGGGTCAGTTCCATATTCATGTGCATCTCCCTGGTGGTGCTCTATCGCTCCCAAGTTAGCCTAAAAATAACGCTTTCCTTCTCTGTACACTTATCAAAAGGCGAGTTTGATATTACCGGTAACCCTGGATGTTGTAAGGGCCTGCGGGCCGAGCTATCGAGCTGCAATTGATTTGCACGCATAGATGATTCGTCTTATATGGTAGCAAAAGTGTCCCATTCAGTGATTGAACACAGACATCTCAGTAACTGCTCCTAAAAACCTAAACATAATTGCTCAGGGTGTTAGGCTTATCCGCACATGGTTGATAAGAGATTTTGGTCTCTTGCAACTCATGCCCCTTGACGCTCAGTTGCGCCGGAGAACGTGCTAGCAAGATACGCCGAACTTCCTTGTGAGGGGTATAGAGAGTGATC
>JAKBHQ010000372.1 GCA_021836665.1 Thermoplasmata archaeon | reverse complement strand
GCTCCCGTTGGTTCAATAAATATCGGCCGCACGGGCCACTCAGATAAGAACAAAACTGTCATTTTAAGACATCCATCTCAATTAGCGCGTGTCTTTTTGCAACTGCTAGGTATAGGAAAAAACCGCGACCACTCTGAACTGCTCTTTGACGTGCTTCGCTACGGCGCAGCAGCTTTGCAAAAAAGCATTTGATAATTGCAAACTTAGAATCAAAATTACAGCAAGCTCACAATTGAATCCAACCTTACCTATCAAGCGTGCTAGATCTCGACAAAAAATATAAGCCACTGAAAATGAGTGAAGGTTCGACACCACATGGCATATGTCGATGCTCCTTCACAATTGGAGCATCACTCGAAGCAGTTAGATCTCTATAAGCAACGAAAATCCAAAAAGACGTGCTAAGGCTGGACGCAGCCATTCAGGTGTATGCAATCTCTATGTCCGCTCGGGATGAAAGTTGACCGCGCTCATTATTGAAGATGTAGTGGACTGCAGTCCAAGAAGCGAATCATTTTCCAGCCTCTCGCACAACCACCCCCAATGCAAAGTCACCCAGTCACCCACTTCAATTCGATCACCGGGCCCTAGGCGACCCTCGATTGAGCCCGGCGGAAGGTGTACTTTTTCGATCCGCTCTTCGCCAAGGGAAAGTCTCCAACCATCGAAAACCAAAAACTGACTTGCAACCATGATTGCGTCAGAAGAAATCGACATGACCCGTCCCCAGCGAATCCGGCACTGCTCCAAAATCTGCAACGGCCCCTCAGTGTGCTTATTTCTTAATACTCCAAGCCATGGATAGATAGCAAAGACGTGAAAGTTATGGTGCAATGTAGCGCCATGCAACAGGGGGAAGGTAAGGTCTTCGACCGATCTGCCAAAACGCTGCTCAAATCGAACAATCGTAGAATTGGCAAAAGCCTCCAGTGTTACCCTGCCAAGAAGCTCATTTCCAACCCAATAGGCCGATACTACCCTCTGATCCAATGGGTCTGATAACTCATTCGCCTCTGCGATCAACTCTAGGTATGGCCAAGCCGCACTGAATTGTCGTGCGAGGGGTCGTATCTCCTCAGGGCGAGCATTGGCCGAAGCAAAAAGTGATTTTTCAGCGGCAGCTTCCGGCCCGCAATATCCAAGTTCATTGGGAGGAAAAGCGTAACGGGCAAATAGCAACGGGCCAATTTCCGACCCAGCGGACCCGGGGTATTCGCTCAAGCCTACTCCGACTCCAAAATTGGATCCATCTGTCCCCAAGTCTTGTCTATTCTCTGCAACTCCTTGATGGCGGCGTCGACCTCCCGCGCCTCATCGTCATCAAGAATCTGAATCACCATGCCCGCGTGGACGAGCACCTTGTCTCCAAGGGCAATTTCAGGAAAGAGCAGGGCATTGTATCCCCGCCTGTGCCCAGCGATATCGACCCAAGCCACCGGACCGTCGACTTCCAACACCTTTGCCAGAACACTGACACACATCTCACACCCCGACCAAAGTAGCCCGCACGAACGAATTATAAGGCTTCTACGCCTGTAATGTCGGCTCTAAGCCTTACCTGGAGTAGTTCCTCACTCGACTCCAGGGAATGGTTTGGATCCTCCAGTGATGGAAAAAAGACCGGTACCGCAGACCACGAAAGCGACCCTTTAGTCTGATTACGCAAAATCTGATTGTAAGTAAAAAGATCGCCAATGCAAAGAATCGCCCTCGCATTCCATTCCTTCAGTAGCCTTCGTAGGGCGTCAGACACAAAACTACCCAAGGCAACGAAGACTGAACGAGCAATGACCGCCTTATCGACCCCAGCTAAATGGTAGCTCATCACGCTTCTTATGATGCGCCGCGTGTCAAGGTAGTACCTACCTTCGTCATCCTCGATAAATGTATCTATTTCAACAGCCTCGTTACTCGTCCTTAACGCTTGAGAAACATCAGATTCTGACATCCCAAGAACCAGCGCGACTAGGGCGAAAATCCAGCCAGGCGCAGAGGTCTCAGATATCCCTACCTCGGGATCAAAAGCCTCGATCTGGCGCATTAGCTCCGAAAACTCTTTGCGATAGTTAGCAATGATCCTTGGCCCGCTCTCGTCGATTGAAGCTATCACCGCAAGAAGGTCGGTTCCGCTCATCGGTAAGCTCCCCAGGGCTACCAATGGATAGACTGTCCCCGTCTGGTCATAGGCTGCAATCATAGAGTTAGGGTCGTTGAAGGAGTAGTAAGCTACCGCCACACTCTGCCCGGCAAATCCGTAGGCTCCGACTATCTGGGCCAAAGCTTCGTCCGGCCACACTTCTTGAACTAACTGGTCATGGCTCAATGTGGTGCGACCGCCAAAGATTCAATAATCTCATCGACAAGAATCTCCTTGATTTGGGTGACTGTAAATCCTTTGGAACGAATTTCATTCGCAGCGGTCTTGACAAAACCCGCAAAAGCATCTGTCAATTCAGGGGTTAACCCAAGGCTAAAATCTGAGGCATCCTTAGGGACTATGCCGATCAAAACCATATCGATCGGCTGCCCTAATCCAGCAGCGAGCTTGAATACGTGAACTGGATCTACTTCGTGAGCAGTTGGCTGCATCGACGGTCCAAGGTCTGACAATATCGAGGAGTCCAAGCGAAAAATGGTCCCAGCGGGGGCATCCGTCGCCAAGGCGTCTAATACGACGACCGAAGCCGGGTCAAATATCATATGCATGATGTTAAACCCGGCAAGCCCACCATCTTCAATCACTATCTCAGGATCGAAGCAAAAGCAACGACTTAGTGCGTGGGCCGCATAGACACCGACCCCTTCATCACGAAAAAGAATGTTGCCCATGCCGATGACCCGAAGCTCAAGAGCCATTCGCATCATCTTTTACTCTGACATACTTGGACCCGCTAAACATGATCCCAACATCGCCTTCTCGCCACATGATTGTCCGCCAAATCTCGTAATAGATATGGAAAACCGCCCATGCGATGATCAACCACGACGCAGTTAGGTGAGTCATCCTGACTCCGACGTTGCCGCCAAAAACCGTCGCCGTCCAGTCGGTCGTAAAGTGAAGAAACTGGGGCCACCAGGAACCTACCGACGAAAGATTGTCCGAAAAGTTCGCAACATAGAGCTGCAGGCCGGTCAAAGCTTGAAGCAGTAGTAGCAGATGCAGAAGAACGAACATCACGGCAAGCAACGGATCTCGCTTTGTCGTATCGAAGCGACGACGCCTATTGAAAGTTATGAAGTTCAACGCCGCTTCTTTGAAAGCCGACCTATGCTCCGGTGTCGGCCTGAGGTCGGTGATATCCCTGTGAGAGCGCGAGAACAGGTACAGGTAAGCAATGAGAATCATCGAAGTATCGAGAATCATCGCCCCATAGAAGTGAAGCGCTCTGCTCCATCCCATGATGGGAAATGGTAGCGCCGAGTAAATCGAGCTCGTTTGAATAAACGGTTTAGCTATGAACAGTCCGGTTATGAAGCATACGACCACCGAAAGGGCCTGAACCCAGTGAATTATGCGCCACGTAGTGGTTACCCTCTGGACTCGTTGATATGCCTCAACCTGCCCGGTCTTTGTAGAGTGTTTTGAATAGGTGGGTGTATCTAAAGTCATTGGATCACCTCCGAGCTAGGAGGGTCCGTGATCTCACAAACACCGTCGCCCGGAATCACCTGATAAGTCCCTAGGTCCTTGCCCCTAGCATCTACCAAATGCACCGCACAAGCCAAACAAGGGTCAAAGCTATGAATCGTCTGGAGGATCTCAAGCGGCTCGTTCACCTTTGCCAATTTGACTCCGACTAAAGCATCTTCGTAGGCTCCGGGACGCTCCTGGCCGTCTCGTGGCGAAGCATTCCAAGTCGTAGGGACGACAGCTTGATAATTCTCTATCTTGCCATCTTGTATCTTGACCCAGTGGCCAAGCGCCCCTCTAGGAGCTTCAGATAGTCCGAAACCTTGCGCCTTAGTCGAAACTTGGGCGAAGTCAAAGGGCGTCCAGGTCTGGAGATCCCCCGTAGCGACGTTCTTCTGAAGCTCATCAAGCCAGCCAACCATAGCGTTAGCAAGAACTTGCGTTTCAAGCAGCCTGGCCGCCGTCCGACCAATTGTGGAGAACAGAACCGCAGCTGGAAAGCCGGTACTCTTTAGGAAGTTATCGACCACCGGCTTG
>JAKBHQ010000238.1 GCA_021836665.1 Thermoplasmata archaeon | reverse complement strand
TGGGAACTAGTCCCTTGGGCGGTCAGCGAAGTAAGTCGCTTGAGTCCCCGTCACGGTAGTTGAAGCCTGGACCCACGTCATAGATAACCCCAAAGACCCACTCCAGTAAAGCGCTTCAGCCCCCCAATAGGGCCCACCGTGCTGGTCAAGTCATCTTTGGTGTCACTGAAGGCGATTCGAGCGTAGGTAATCGTCGCATTTCATGAAAAAGCCATATACGGCGCTAGTTTTCAAAATTGAATGAAACGTGGCATTCTCCGTCACCGGGGGTTCGCCTAGCTGAATCAACAACCATTCCTGCTCAGTCCGTCCACGCAGTCAATTGGAATTTGATATCAACCCGCACTCTCAATGAGTAAACCATCGGCGAATCCACTCCGCAGCCCTCAGATCTCATCAGGATAGGACGCGGATGTCATAAACTTTTCCGAAACAAGGCCTAGCTTAAATTGAGAGGACTCGGTCATCGGGCAAATTTAGCAAGCCATGCGCCAGACTCACCAAATTCAGATACCTCCCAATTAATAGAGGACCAATTCTGCAATTCAACATTTGTTGAAATTCTTTATTACTACTTACTCTAATCATTTATCATGCCAGTGGAGGAGCACTTTAAGCCCGCTCCTGCTAGCAAACCTTGAAAACAGCGATTTTTTTGCAATTCATGCTGAATAGTACTTATTTACAGTCCCCAAGGAGTCCTGATCAAGCTATTTCAAAAAAACTTTCTCATCCCAAACCACGGGACCATTGACCCTAATTCCAATCAGTGCTGAATCACGTATCGTCCGTAGTCGAAGTCTTAACTATCGTGCCTTTGCAGGACTCCACATTTGCAAATTGGCACCTTTTAGATGAGGAATCCGGAAATGCATCAAATGGCGACTCTCAAAAAAGTTCCGACCAGCACGTCTTTAGCAGATTGCCCAACCCTCGAACCTGAAAGGTTGGAAGAATCAACGAATGATGGAATTCTCCCGGTGGCGCAAGATATAGAAAAACAGCGCAAGGCGATAGAGGCAATTGGAGTCATCGCTGAAGCGGGCGGCGACCTTGCGATAGAGTTGGCGGATCTTGGCGGTGAACTCGATGAAATACTCGATACGACCAAAGGTCAAACTGCGAACTTCTCCGACCTGGCGAAGACGACATCGGATTTGGCATTAGGAGCCAGAGACTTATCTGACGATACCGACGCCCTCATAGATTCCACCGCGCTAGTAGCCAAAGAGATGACCCTATCCAAAGAGATCGCAGAGGTCACCAAGGACGAAATCCTTCAACTCTCCGAGTGGATCACATCAACTGACAAAAAACTGCATACACTAACCGGCACTATCAGTTCGATTTCGGCCATTGCATCAAGCATCGATTCAATAGCTCAGCAGACTCATATTCTGGCCTTGAATGCCAGAATCGAAGCTGCGAGGGCGGGTGTAGCTGGTCGGGGTTTCGAAGTAATCGCCAGCTCGGTTAGAGGTCTTTCAGACAAGACTATTAGCGCGGCCGGATCGATATCTGAGATAGTTGAGCCCTTAATCCAAGGCGTAACATCGATCGGAAAATCGGCAATTCAGGCCCGGCAAAAAGCAGCCCGAGCGGAAGCTTCTTCCAAAAACATCCTCGAATACGTCGCCATGACTGAGCAACAGATCGCCGAAGTGTCAGAACGTATAGAAAGTATCAATGGTTTCGTTCAAACCTCAAGCAGGCTTTCAGCAAAGAGCGAAGTCGCTTTTGTCTCATTAAGAGCAGGATTTGATGATGCGACGGAAGGGCTTCGCAATAGCTCACAAGAGACGTCAGAATTGATTGCCGTTGCCGACTGGCTATTGGAGGAAGCGGCTCTGTCTGGCGCAAATAGCGTCGATGAGCATACGGTTCACTTTGCCGTCTCTTGCGCAAAGCGAATAGCAGATGAAATTGAAAGGCTCATCGATGCGGGTGATATCTCAAAAGAAAACCTCTTCAATACCAACGACCTCCAAATGACCCCACTCGCCAGCGCCCAATCAAAAAGTAATTCGAGCGAGGCATGTGATCCAGCCCTGCCTGGAATTCAAAATCTTACTCTCGAAGATTCCTCGATTCTTTATCTCTTCACCATGGACAAAAACCTTGTCATTCCTTCAGCAAACTTGAAGTACTCAGCTTCGAATGTACTCGGCGCCACAGTGGCAGCCATCGAAACTGAGCCGATCCTAGACAAAGGTCGAATAGCCACCGCAGCGGTCACAAGCACCAAATCTTTCTGCATTCAGAGCTTTCGGAATCCGCTGCAGGGGGACGACCGGACCCTGTCGATTAAAGACATTTCAGCGCCTATTTATGTCTATGGCGAACACTGGGGTGCCCTTAGAGTCGGAATTTCAACGAATGCCAAGTTGTCGGAATTGACAACTCTTGAAATCGAAACTCCAGCATCAATCGGCAAGACTACGCAAAGCGACATCAACAGAGTCATTGACGAGATTGCCAAGGTTGCAAGTGAACTCGGATTGCGCTTAGCTGAAGTCGCTGCCGATGTAACGTCGCTAACGACTACTGCCACCTCACAGATACGGCTCTTTGAGGAGCTCGAAGAAACGACTAGAGAAACAGCCGAATCGAACAGGGTGCTTTTCTCCGACGCCCAAGCGCTGATAGGCGCGACGCTAAAGGTCGAAGAGCAGATGAGATGGGCCTCCGAAGCGTCCAATGCTTCTCAGGGCGAAGTGTCGGCGTTGGTCTCTTGGATCGAATCCGCAGAGGCCGAACTCGATGAGCTTTATAGAGCAATATCTCAGATCTCCCGGTTTGCCAGTAGCATCGATTCGATAGCTCAACAGACGCATGTCCTGGCTCTGAACGCCAGGGTAGAGGCGGCTCGAGTGGGCGACAAGGGAAGATCATTTGCCGTAATAGCCGACGCCGTTCGAGACCTTTCGGACGAAACAATTAAGGCTGCAAAGAAAATCGAAAATACAATCCTTCCGTTGGCAAAAAGCATCGAAGATCTCAGGGGATCGGCGATCGACGCCAAAGAAAGGGCTTCCAAAACCCAACAGTCCTCAAAAAACATCATTTTTGCAATTGCTAGAGTAAACGGCCAGCTCGAAGAACTCGCTAAAAGAATTCGCCACGTAAACAGTTTCATTATTTCAGCAACCAATCTCAGCGAAGTCGCCGGCGCTGGTTACATCAACCTGGCAGAAGGATTCCGAGTTATGTGTGAGCGACTCAGAAACACAGGCGACAAGGTTGAAAACCTGGTTAAGGTCTCTGAATGGCTTCTTGCCCAGGTTGTCGATTCGGGAGCCATCTCTCAAGACAAGGAGATGGTGGACATCCTCCAGGTTACGGTTGAGAAGATCAGAGAAGCATATGAGGGAGCGCTGCGAGATGGAAAAGTGAAGGACTTTGAACTTTTCGACACAAACTACACCACCATCCCCGGAACCGATCCGCAGCAATTCCTGTCAAAATTCACTTATGTTTCAGAGGAAATCCTTCCTGGAATAATTGATCCTCCTCTTCTGAATTCTTCAATCGACTACCTGGTTCTTCACGACAACAACGGCTATATTCCCATCCACAATCGGAACGC
This sequence comes from Thermoplasmata archaeon, assembly GCA_021836665.1. Next base: position 582 of record JAKBHQ010000238.1, on the reverse strand, counting down.
TTCTCAACCACAGCGGTCGGACCCGGTCTGGAACAACCAATTTTCGCGTCACCGACGCATCTCTATTCCGACAAAGTAGCGAAGAAAGCTGCTGAATCGCTGGCTCCATTCGTTATCCAAATATACCGAAGGGACCTCGGAGGTGGCCACTACTCCCTCATAAAGGATGTCTCTGCTCCGCTATACATAAAAGGTAGGAAGTGGGGATGTGTGAGATTGGGCTACGGCGTCGACTCAAAGAAGGATAGTGACTAATCGCTGTCAAATGCGGCGAATCAGAAATCCAAGTATCTAACCGCAACAACTATTACACCGAGTGTGCAGCTAAACAGCACAAGTTGCCGCCTTAGCAGAGTCTGAATAGAACCCGTTTTACCGAAGTCAATCGCCAATGTCTCGCAACATCTGAGAAAGAAGCGCTTCAATCCTCTGTCCGCGCTCAACTCTCTCCATCCGGAATCGACCTATCTCCGATAGCCGTTCATCTAGTCGTCTAATGATCTCTTCATTAGCCATTTTTGCCTGCGTCAGCATGTCTAGCCTAGACCCGCTATCGAAGTCTGCTCGATAGCGTGATATCAG
>JAKBHQ010000188.1 GCA_021836665.1 Thermoplasmata archaeon | reverse complement strand
TTTGGAATTGCCGATCAAGCCCAAAAAGAGGGCGCCAAGGTAATTCTGAGTGGTTTCGGTAGGGGGCTGTCTATCACACAGCGCGCCGCAAAGAAGCTTGACCCAGTCCCGCCGGTTATAGAGCTAGACGTCATGAACCAACAAGACCTAGACGATCTACCAACCAAAATATCCGATCAAATCGGCGGCCTCGATTGTGTAGTCCATTCAATTGGATTTGCACCTTCGGCGTGCATTGACGGAGAGATGTTCGACGCAGCATGGCCAGACGTTGCCACGGCGATTGAGGTCTCTACCTACTCCTTCGCCTCATTGACAAAGGCAACCTTAGGACTGTTGGAATCGGGCGAAAGCCCTTCGGTCGTTGGACTCGATTTTGACGCCACTGTAGCATGGCCGGGCTATAACTGGATGGGGGTCGCTAAGGCGGGCTTGGAATCTTTGTGCAGGTACTTAGCACGGGATCTCGGACCAAAAGGTATCCGAGTCAACCTGATTAGCGCAGGGCCCATCAGGACAATCGCAGCGAAGTCGGTAGGTAGTTTCTCTAGCTTTCAAGACAGCTGGGGAGAAAAGGCGCCCTTGGGCTGGGACCCAAAGAGTAACCTGGCAGTAGCAAGATCTACCGTCGCGTTACTTTCTGACTTCTTCCCCTCTACAACTGGGGAGGTCATACACGTCGACGGTGGTTTCCATGCCATAGGTGCGTGATTTTGACTCGATGGACCAACTTCGGCTAAGTTGGCAGAGACTGAGTCGAGGGTAAGGCGGAAACTCTCCTTGGCTGAATCCAGCTTTCAAGAAGTCCTAAGCGCTACTAGTCCCAAAACTAGATAGTTAGCGATATCACCTCTTGTTTGGAGTGTAGGCAACTCACCCGATTGACCATCCAAAAACCAGTTTCCAGTCCAATTTTGAAGTACTACCACCGAGTGCGTCCCCGGGTTAAGCCACATGTGATCTATTCCTCCTATCGGCCAAGGTGCGCCGCTAGTTTCGAATGGCCCAGAGTACTGATCGCCGCCATCGAATGACACTTCAAAGCTCGACTTCGCAGATATTGTCAGTTCGCCGAGGGGGGTCGAACTCGATAGGGAGCAGTGTGTAACATCACCGGTCAGCAAATAAGAGGTTATGCCGACAACTCCATACCCAGGGGGGATTGTCGGTAATGGAATCGGCAACTGCTTGATTAGCTGTGTCGACCACTCACTGTCTGCAACTTCGGAAGGGGTAGGGAGGTTCGCCTTCCGCCCCCTTCCAGACTTGCAGATTCCAACAACATTGCTCAAGTACCTGCTAACCACCTCAGCAGCGGCGAGTCCGAGGAGATCTGACCCAAATGGATCTTTCTGTGCAGCCGTATCAAGTACGCAGGGATTTACTGGCGTCGACTGGACAGCACCGCCCGTCCAAGCCCCTCCCGGCGATCCTAAACTTACACTCCTTGACGAGCTGGAATTTGACTTTCCACCCTTGACCGCTTCTCCACCCCCACCCATATTGACTACGATCTGACCCGGCTCGCTTCCTCTGGTCACTTTCACGTACGAAGTCCTCGAACCGAGAAGTTGGCCCGAAGGTAAACTTGTACTTCCAATACCGGCCAGTAGGGCGAAAGAAGTACAAAATACCAGCAGCCCTCGTGTCACCACCGGGCCGAATCCCCCAATCACAGCACCTCTATGCCTTTTCACCACCGAACTCCATTGCACAACCAAAGACTTCCGACAGGGGGCAAAACCCCGACACCAGATTATTCTTACTCCAGTCGTGTCATTATTTCAAGCAATACCGCCACTTCTTTTCTGGTCGATTCGAGCAACTCCACTCCGCAGGACACCTTGCGGGAGACAAATCGCCTGTACTCACCCACTTAATGAATGCGATCACTTACTCAGAGAACCAGCATATAAAGTGACCGCCAGCCGTAAATTAAACTTCCTAGGATCACTCCCCGCCCACTGCCCCATCAGCTGTTCACCGTTTCATCTGGGTGGTAGGAGTCAGCTCATCTACATGCGCCACTTGCAAGGTTCCGTTTACAACATTCCGTCTTAGGCCTGATTCTCACTCGATCACCACAAGGGACACATTGACTTTTCGGCAGCGCAGCCTAATGTGTTCAACCTCAAAGAGGGAGAAACGACCAGGACATGGAACTCAATTTGTGATACGCCTTAGACTCTCTTTTTTGTCCAAGCGGCGATAGTTCAGGGAGCTTTGGTGCTTCATAAGATGTGAGCGCGAGCAATTGGTTCGGACTGAGAGGCGATTGTACAGCGTTATCTCGCCACTTGGTGAGGGGATTGGGTTTCAACTCGTGATAACGAGTAACTATGTGCGAAGTTATGCAATCTGCAAATAAGTGCTCTCGTCGGCTAAATACCATCACACAAAATCGGGCGACTCCAATTGGTCTGCGACTCACAATAAATCTCGGGTCGGATAGCAAAATCATGACTCCCGCAAACAATGTTCCGCAGCGGCAACTATAAGTGATTACCAGCAAACTTCAAACGATAGCTAAATATCCTAGCGCATTATTAAACTCATTAGCGCTCAGCATTTAGAGACTTTACGATGCGAGCACGAACTACTTTATGCCATTTTAAATCAGGATACTAGGAATTCTTAGCCTGCCGGACGGTGGAACTCTCCGGCGGCATGGTGAACTTCCCCTATGGATTTATCTCTAATTCAGAAATATCAACTCTAATGTCCTTCAGAACTAGCCCGAGGTCTTGATAGTCCGATTTACCTGTTGATTCCTGCCGAGCTATAAACCGATTTATCAAAATGCCAGAATCAATTGAGTCTCGATCTGTGAGCAACCTGGAGAATTCACTGTTGCCATCTACGATCGGAAAGATAATCCTGCACTCGCCGACGCTACTGAGTACCGAGTTTAATACAATACTTGCAATCTGCTCATTTGCAAATTCAAAAGGCCTGATAAAAGAGATCAACACATAGAGGCCAATCGCAAATCCTAAGTTGGATTCCAACCCTACTATTGATTCAAATCCTATCGACAAAAGGTCGCTAACTGAAGGACCACTTCCTAGCGCAGTGGCTGACGGAGCGCCACTCTGATCCTTAAATAATCCTGCAGACACCTCAACTGATCCCCCAAGGAATTTTGAATGAAGACCCTTTAGTATTGATATAAATTTCTCAGACGTGTTGACATCTCTCGTCACGTCTGTGCGGCCCGACACTAGAGAATAATGCCTCATGAAATACGAATCATCTTGACCCCTCTCCGCCAACATCACAGAACGTAGTGCCTTTTTCAAAAGCGGGCCATTGTCGGTCATTCCGTCTAGAATCCCTGACATATAAAAAGCCTCTACGAATGGTCTATAGGTCCACTTTGCCTCGGACTCATCAACCATAAAAGCACCTGGTTGGACTCTACCGATCCCCTCTGAAACTAAATGCAATAGGTCCAATAACTCGCTTGCAAGGTCGGGGCGGGATTCCGAAATTCCTCCCGCCCCTCCCTGTGGACCCTCGAGTTCAATCGGCTTACTCTTGCCGATCGATCCATCAAGTGACACCCCTTGGCCAGCATTATCTAAATCAGCAACCAGGATCCGCTTAAGCATTAACTCGGCTCTCGGAATCAGATCATCATTGAGACCAAGGAGTTCAACAAGTCGAGGGACTCCTCCCATCAACTCAGCAAGCCGATTCCCATCACAGCCGGCAAATTTCCCTCGGATGAAGTTTGACAATTCAAAGTCGGAAAGGGTTCTCGCCGGTTTCCCCCGGACAGCTCGGCTAGGAAGGAGGTTCTCCAAAACGGCCCGAAGCGGGGAGGCTTGAAACAGACCACCAGGCAGCGCAATATCACCCTCGATTGGTCCACGGCCTTGCCGCACTGAAACGACTAACCCGGGGAGCACAATCTGTCGCGCCTTGGAAGGTCTTGCAAGAAAAAGAAGACCATTGTGAGGACCACCACAGAGCACGGATCTATCTGTCACCACGGAATTGGGCAGCATATGTCCGAGTATCACCTGCCACTCCTGCCCCACTACCGCAGCTGGATCCAAAACATTATCAGTATAGATGCCTGGAGCAATCCTCACAATTGAACCAGCTTTGTGCAACCCGTGAATAGTCGCTGGCGGCTTATCGCCAGGAAAAAACAGACTTGCCACCATCGCCCTACCTTCCAGTGAATGCACCGCATAATCTC
>JAKBHQ010000015.1 GCA_021836665.1 Thermoplasmata archaeon | reverse complement strand
ACCCAGCTCGGTACACCGACATTGACGAGGGAGGCGGAGTGCTGCCGGAGGTCTTGAGACCTGCGGACGATCTATTGAAGCATCTCAAGTCGCTTGACGGCTACCGACGATATCAGAGCGGTCGAATTTCTGAACCCACCCCGACGGCCCGACCCGCACTTGCATCGACTGCCGATGGATTTGTGCTTGCCTCAATCCGTTGGATCGAGGGTGCGGGGGAGCAGATAATAGTCGACCAGTTTGGGCGGGACGGCAAGAGCATAGCTGAAGCAGTTTCGGTTTCTGCGGAACCAGGCGATTGCCTACGTCCATCGGTGGTGACCGACAAAGAAGGCCTCACTTGGGTGTTTTACGGCTTTCGAAGTGACCGGGAGATGGGGGTTTGGTGTGTAAAGCGCACTTCGACTGGTTGGAGCAAGCCTGAGCTACTTAGTACTCCCGGCGTAAGTGCTTTCAATCAAGAAGTCATAGTTCTTGAGGACGGGCAGATTGAATGCTGTTTTCAGGAGTTGGTCGATCGGCGATTCACAATAGTTACCAAGCGTTACTCGTCGGGAGTTTGGACCAAAACTGAGTGCCTCTCCTTGGAAGATGAGCGCAATGTTTGGGACCCAGTTTTAGTGGCACTTCCTCACGGAGGTACCTGCTATGCCTGGACGAGCTATGGTGATTCCGGATACGTTACGGCGGTTTTGCTAAGGCGTCCAAATGTCCCTGACCGACGTTTTATCTTGTCGGAGTCGACTGGATATTCCCTTCATCCAAACCTTGCAGTCACCGAAGATGGAACGATCTGGTGTGCCACAGACCGGGTCGTCCTTGGTGGTCATGGAGGGTCAGGTCCGACACGACTTCGATCTTTGGAGGATCTCGGCAAGCCGGCAGCTGGCCAAACTAAGTCAGACGGTCGGGCGATTCCTGCCGACCTGTCTCCAAACGTAACAGCGGATATCCAGGTCTATACCCTAAAGGCTGATTCGGAGCAGTGGCACGAGCAGGCGAGGCCAGGATCGATGCACAAGATGTCTCCATCTGCTCTGCCGAAACTCTGCGTTGTCGAGGGGTCGCGGGTGGTTGTGGCCTATCGAGTCATTAGGCGATTGCCGCTCATGCTCTACTATTGGGAGACGGTCATCCAAGCTTTCGAGTCCGGCAACTGGGGTGGTCCGACCCACTTTGACGGGGGGGATGGACCCCTTGAAGAGGTGGCTCTTGCCTCGAATAACGGAGTCTTGGCGGTCGCTTGGAAGGAAGATGGTCGGAGGGACCAGAGCCTCGAATGGCAAGATGGTTTTGGTGGCGCAGAGCGTCCAGAGCTGCGCGAGCATTATGGCGAAGTGATTTGGAATACCGTAGACCGGCCAGGTGGAATCAGGTTAAGTGTTTTACCAGTGCCGACTGCTTCCGCTGCGCACATCGTGGAGCACATAGGCGATTTGCGCACCTTGGCTGAGTTTAATGCCCTTCCACCCAAGGTCGGGTCTCCCTACGACCGACCTTGGGTGGTCGCAAGGAACGGACAGAGGGGACAGCGCTACAGCACTCAGGTTGACGGTGATTCATACTCCCTTTATTGGGGGGACTTACACAGGCATTCCCTGATCAGTCGATGCACCGCTGGTGACGAACCAACCTTGGATGATTTCTATCATTACGCCTGGGATGTGTGTGAGTACGACTTTTGGGCCGTGACTGACCATGCAGAGAATACGTCTACTTACCAGTGGGCGATGATCCAGAAGATCGCCGACGTCCTGCATATCCCTGATGTATTTGTTCCTTTTTATGGATTTGAATGGACTGGCGGCACCGGACACCAGAATGTGATTTACGAGTCGTTGAAGAGAGGAGTACCGATCTTTTCTTCTAGTGCAAAGATGACTGAGAAGCCCGATGGCTTGTGGAAGCATCTTCACGCCCTCGAGGACCAACGAGTAATCACCATTCCTCACCATCCAGGATCTGCGATGGTTCCATTTGATTGGAGCTACCGTGACGACGAATTAATGCGACTGGTAGAAATGTTTCAAGCCTGCCGCGGAAACTACGAAATGGACGGTTGTTTCAGGCAGTACTCCGATGGCACGCTGGCTAATACCTTCGTTGTGGACGGGTTAAAGAAGGGTCATCGCTTTGGCTTCATCGCATCGTCGGACCACGGAAACGGTGCAAGTTATGTTGGCGCCTTCGCCGATTCCCTCGATCGCCATTCGATCTTCTCTGCGTTGCACGACCGTCGAACTATCGCAGCAACCACTCGAGACATAGTGGTAGATATGCGCCTCAATGGAACTTTCATGGGGGGCGAGACCGGACCGACGGATCAAGTTTCAATCGAGATACACGCCGAAGGGTATACGGATGTGGCGAGGGTCGACATTGTCCGAGACGGTGAGATTGCAAAGTCTTTCCAACCAGAGATCGACTTGCCTCGAGACTGGATCTGCGTGCCCTTACGTGTTGAGTGGACCAACTTGGCTGTACCCAGTATCGATTGGTCTGGAGGGCTCAGACTATTCGGGGATGCCAAGGTAATTCAGACGCCATTCTGGTCACCCGAGATCACCGAGGTTGGAGAGGACTTCATAAGATGGAGGGCCCATACTCGCAACTTCTCCTCTCAGTATGGCTCACAGAGGGGTGGAGTCGAGGCGACCATTATCGGCAAGCCGGACGCGATTCTAACTTTAGATTTGGCATTAGGAGGGCATAAGATCGAGCTTGGTTCGATTTTGCGTGATCGCGGAGCGGTGATTTTTGACGACAGCAATATGCGCCTCGTCGTCCAGCCCGGTACCGGTGGACTTCAAAGCATGAATACCAAGAAGTTTTCCACGATCTGGCAGGAGTCAATATCAGAAGACCATTCTTATTATGTCAGACTCTTTCTTGTGGATGGGGAGATGGCTTGGTCTTCCCCGGTCTGGGTTACGAGTCATCACTGAACCAGTGCGGTCGAAAAGAGGTACTAGATTTGGCCGAGGTGAAGCAATCATATGGTGAATGACGAAGACTCCTCGGTCGAGCCTGCGACGGTCAAGTCGGTGGAGCGGGCATTGCGACTCCTCTCCCATATCAGCTCCTTGTCAGAACCTATCGGGGTCAACCAGCTCAGCCGGGAGGTTCATATGCACAAAGCTACGGTCTCCAGGCTGCTAGGGACGTTGCTTGCGCATGGCTTTGTGACTAAAGAACCAGTAACCGAGCGCTATACCCTTGGTTTGGCTTTTATACAGGCTTCGACGGCGAGCCTGGCGCGGATCGGTTTCCTTGATTCTGCGAGATCAGTGTTGCAGGGTCTGGCGGAGAGTTTGGGCGAAACGGCGACCTTAGCGGTGAGGGATGGCGATTGGTCGCTGACCCTGGATCAAGTCACTCCGGATCGGCTAATCGTCAATATGAACTGGATCGGAATGAGAACTCCGCTGCATTGCACTTCCGACGGGAAGGTCTTTTTGGCCTGGGCTGAAGAGGATGATCTCGATGAATTTCTATCCAGGACACTCCTTTCACCCACTGAGCGAAGCATCATCCAGCCTGGTGAGCTGAGAAGGGAGTTGGAAGAGATTCGCAAGCTGGGGTACGCAGTGGCGAATGAGGAGCTGGAGGTCGGCCTTACGGGCGTCGCCGCCCCCGTCAAGGGTCGAACCGGTATGGTCATTGCGAGCATTTCGGTTTCTGGCCCAAGTTCTCGAATGTCCCCGGAGCGAATGGCTAGCTGTGGAGAGTTAGTTAAAGGTGCATGTTGCGACCTTCAGGACGTTCTCAACTCTTATGGCTTAACCGAGTCAACGACGAAACAGATCAGCGGTGTCTACGCATCCAAGGGCGGTAATGTCCCGAGAACCCTCAGATTCGGACAAGCTCGATAACATATCTCCGTTTCGGCCCATCTGTCCGCTGCAATCTTTACCTTGCATTTAGTTGTTAAGCATCCGCTAACTATTCAGGTGCAAAAAACAGGATCAGGGTCGATCGAATGGCATTTGGCCACACTGTTTACTTCGCTACAAGTACACGACTGAGCGAATTAGCAGTTTGTGTCAGAATTTGGCGTATTTATCCGATTGGCATATTCATCCGAGTATTGAAACATTCCTGCTTCCCTCTTCCCGGCTCGGGCTGATCTGATCCTTTAATTTGGAGTTTGGGAAAAGATTCTCGCTACCTCCGACAAACTCGATGCTCAGCAAATCTCCGGCGAAGTCTTAAAATCTTCCTCCGA
>JAKBHQ010000030.1 GCA_021836665.1 Thermoplasmata archaeon | reverse complement strand
TTTCTCCCCGGAGGATCGCGTTTTCGACCTTTAGCTCGGAAATTTCCCGGAGCAAATCATCGACACTCCTCGAATCACCATTTAATCGCATTTAGCAATCATCGGTAACGATGGCCATCCGTATAAGAACATATCTGTCATTACGCCGATCTAATTTTGGCGCCAAATCCCCAATAACCGTTGGCTACGGGCTACCTCTGATCTAAATGGCCCTGTTCATGTTTGCATTAAAAACACCAGTGGCTCCACACCGAGGAGGGACCGGTTCGTCAAAAGGCGAGCTGGACAAGTGGAAAACAGCTCAAAAGGTTCTATGTCAAAGGACACTTAGCCCCGAAATAAGGCATCAAAATCACACAAGTCATTTGAGATTCATTTCATTTGAGATTCGTTTCATTTGAGATTCATTTCATTTGAGATTCGTTAGCTTCGAAAGACGGGGGGACTTAGGTCTGCTCAGGCCAGACATTATTGCTGGTCCTCGCTCGCTCTACTTGCTACCTTTCCGAAGGCAGATCTTTAATTCAGTTAGCCCTTTTGGCCCTGCGAGACTCTTGCAAGCCGATGCGGTGTCACAATGTCAAGGCCGTGACTGCTAGAGTTTTCGAAAAGTGCTTTCGGTGCAGAAGGGTTAGGCGGGGTCAGCAGTTGAAGAGTACCTCCGGGCAGGAACTTCGAATGCTCAAAGCCGTAGCCGGGACCAGGCTGGTACTCGCGTTAGTCCCACTCTTCACCCTGCTGGCGCTAGTGCCCGCAGAGCCGGCTTCGGCCACAAGTGCTTTGTCGGCCTTGAATCCAGCCTTCGTCCCCTTGCCAGCTGGCGTGACGATCAAGGGATCGGTACCAGCCAACGAATCAATGCGGGTCATTCTGACCCTGAAAGCTAATTCTGGACTCCAGAGCTACGCGAGTGAGGTCAACACACCTGGCAACCCTAACTACCACCATTATCTAACCCACCAGGAGGTAGGCCAGAAGTTCGGGCAGAGTTTGTCCACGATCAACCTGATTAGCTCCTACTTCGCAGCCAAAGGACTCACGACCACCACTGGCGTAGGACGGATGAGAGTCGACGTATCCGGGCCGGTGCCCGCCATGCAGAGCGCCTTCAATACCTCGATTCAGTCCATATCTATACCGGGCATCGGAGTAAGGCCCGAGGCAACCAAGGTTCCCTCTCTGCCACAAAGCTTCGCAAGCGACATACAGAGCGTTGTCGGATTATCTGACTATCTGAAGTTTACGCCCGGCGTAATCAGCGCACCGAGTAACTCATCAACAACTGGTAGTCCGGCCATAGCTACGGCAGCAACAACAACCTACAGTCCGTCTACCTGTGCAAGCGCTAGACTCGGGATTTCCATCGGAAACTTGACCCCTAACTCACCATCGGTCCTCGGTTACGACTACCAGATAGATCCCTTTTATGCTGCCAACGAGTCCGGCCAGAATCAAACGGTCGCTTTTTTAGAATTTGCCACTTTCAATCCTTCCGACGTCACTACCTTTGACGGCTGTTTCGGCTCCAATGCCCCCTCACTAACTACCACTTTGGTCGATGGCGGAGCGCAAAGCACTTCCTCGGGTCACAGCGAAGTTACCGGGGACCTCGAAACGGTCGCTTCGCTAGCCCCAAATTCGGGACTAGTTGTTTATAGTGCTCCAAATAGCTCCACAGGATTACTCGACGCGATATCGCAATGGGTTGCTAGCACAAGTGAACCGATTATGTCGAACTCTTGGGGCGTTTGTGAAGTAGGGAGCGGCTCAAGCTCGGGTCTAGCCCAATCGGTCAATACAGAGTTATTGACTGCGGTTGCACAGGGAAAGACATTCATCTCCGCCTCTGGAGATCAAGGTTCTCAATGCTCCGGTTCGCCTGGTTTGCTCTCCACTACGGTGCCGGCTGACTCTCCAAATGCCCTCGCTGTTGGAGGAACCTCTATTTCCGGCTACGCCAAGTCACAAGAAACTGCCTGGAACGATGCTTTTGGAGCATCTGGGGGAGGAGTCTCCACCCAATTTCCGCTCCCGAGCTACCAATCGGCATTAGGCGCACTAAACAGCCCAGCGAGTACCGACTATGCGAGCAATTGCCCTGCGACCAGCTACCCATCTGGTTGCCGCATGGTGCCTGACGTGTCGGCGTCAGCGGACCCGTTACACGGGTACTACATCTACTGCACCAGCTGTAATTCAATAAGTAGCTGGTGGGAGGTCGGCGGAACATCGATGTCAACGCCCCTCTGGGCGGCGGGCCTTAGCCTCGTCGATCAAGCCTGCGGCTCGACTAAGGGAGACCTAGCGCTCGCCAACCAAGTCTTATATCCAATGGCTGACACATCCGCATTCAATGACATCACATCTGGGAACAACGACGCATCCAGCGTGACCGGGTATAGCACTAATTACTACACAGCCGGAACAGGTTACGACATGGTTACCGGACTCGGCACCCCGAACTTTGCCACCATCGCAGAAAAATACTGCAATGCGTCCTTCCCCCCGACACTAGCCCTTACCGACTCAAGCTTGACGGCAATCCAGGCGAACCCGGGTATCGCCACAACAAGAGCTTTCTCCCTTGTAAATGTGGGATTCACCAATATCACAGAACCGAGCCCGTCGGCCATGTCCATCTCGGGTACCGACTCCTCCCAGTTCGCCATCGACTCTGGGTTAACGACGTGCACAAGTGGCAACACCCTCGCTCCGGGTCAGAGCTGCACAATTTCCGTCTCGTACAGCCCCACCTATTACGGAAGTGCGGAGGCAACCTTGAACGTCGCTAGCACGCCGTCGAACTCTCCCACAATTTCCCTGCTAGGAGAGACGAGCTCGGTACAGCTGGCTGCCAATCCTCCATCCATTACCGCCTACGTTGGATCGCAAACAAGCTATCCCTTGACCCTCACAAATCAAGCGAACGACCCCGTTCAATTGGGTAATCCCCCTTACTTGATAACCGGTGCAGATCCATCGGTATTCAGTGTTGGGTCATCGAGCACCTGTACTGCGACCATTGCGCCTACCTCCAGTTGTCAACTCGACGTCGTCTACGATGGCCAGGCCTCCCCGACCACTGACACTGCCCAATTGACCCTAATTGACGGTCTAGGAACCAATTACGGTACAGTTCTCATCTCTGGAACCACAAAGTACCCATACCTGAGCATCGCCTCTGGTCCATTTGCCCCCTCCGGCTCTATCACCGTTGGTACTTCCGCTACTGCTACCGTAACGATCACGGCGAATGGAGGATCGATACCGCTTTCTTCTCCCCCAATTACACTCGCCTCGGTGCCTGGCTCAAGCGATTACGGTTATTCGATTACAAGTGACTCCTGCGAAGCAGGGGGCGGACCAATCACTCTCTCTTCAGGGCAGAGCTGCAGCGTCGGGATCGAATTCACACCAGCTGTAGCGGGCACCTTCGCTGCGACCCTAACGGCAAACGTCGTAAGTCCGCTCAGCCCAGTAGAGACTACCCTCACAGCGACGTCGACACCGGTCAATGGCTCCCAGAATGCCGTCTTGTCAACAAGCCCGACCACATTGAACTTTGGCCAGGTCGCAATTGGTTCGTCTCAGAGCGAATCTTTTACAATTTCCTCCTCGCTTGCGGCATCGGTTTTAGATCAGCCATATCTGTCGTCGCTTCCTCCCGGCTACTCTGTTTCTGCCAGCGGGACAACCTGTTCAAGTAATCTGCTCATTGCTTCGGGCGGCACCTGCGTGGTCGAAATCGTCTTTTCACCTTCGAGCTCAACGACCATCAGTGGAACGTTAGCGATAAGTAGTCAACCAACCCAAAGCACGCCGGTTCAGGTTTCGCTTGATGGAACTGGTTATACTCCAGCACCAGCACCCGCACCCGCACCTGCACCTGTACCTGCGCCAACTTCCACTACGACGTCGACTACTACCACCACAATTCAAACGTCACCCGTACCGGCCCCACCTCCCGCCCCGGCACCAACTCCAATCGGTGACATCCTTACGTCTCCAACTGGTCAAGTAACACCAGTTGGCGGTGCTGGCAATTATGGGTCGATCTCGTTTCCGCTAAACAAGCCGATAGTGGGTGCCGCCCTAACCCCGGACGGCAAGGGCTATTGGTTGGTCGCTTCGGACGGCGGTGTGTTTAGCTTTGGGGATGCGGCCTTCTACGGTTCGACGGGTGCGATGGTGCTCAACAAACCGATAGTCAATATGGCACCAACTCCTGATG
>JAKBHQ010000156.1 GCA_021836665.1 Thermoplasmata archaeon | reverse complement strand
CGCAACGATGAAGGAGGCGTCGTCGGAGGCCAAAAAGGCGGCCGCTTTGGCGATCTCTTCGGGCTCTGCGAACCTTCCTACGGGAACGTGAACGAGCCGACGAGCAGCCCGCTCTGGATCCTTTGCAAAGAGTTCTTGGAGCAGTGGGGTATTGACCGGTCCGGGACAGATCGAGTTGACCCGGATACCCTGCCTAGCAAACTGCACTCCAAGCTCCCTGGACATCGTCAAAACTCCGCCCTTGGAGGCGGTGTAGGAGATCTGTGATGTCGCAGCTCCAAGTAGTGCGACGAAGGAAGCGGTATTTATTATCGAGCCACCACCCCTTTTCAAAAGGTGCGGAATTGAATACTTGCAGCAGAGGTAGACGCTGGTAAGGTTGACCCGCTGAACCCTCTCCCATGCCTCCAACCCAGTATCAAGTATTGAGTCGTCGTCGGGAGGCGATATTCCGGCATTGTTAAAACAGACGTCGACCCCGCCATAGGTTTTAGCCGTCCTCTCATAGATCTCCTCGACGCTCGCCTCATCGGTTACATCGGCTTTAATGAACATCCCACCGACTTGGCTTGCGACCTCTTCGCCCTCATCGACCATGTCCACCACGACAACCGTCGCACCCTCTTGGGCAAAAACCTTGGCGCTGGCCTTTCCAATGCCACTAGCTGCACCAGTAATTACCGCAATTTTGCCGTCTAGTCTTCCCACTTAATCCTCCGTTGAAATGAATACATTTTTGACTTCCGTAAACGAATCGAGTGCATCCGGACCGAGCTCTCTGCCGAGTCCCGACTGCTTGAATCCCCCAAATGGCGTGGAGTACCTGACCGAAGAGTGGGAATTGACCGACAGGGTCCCGGTCTCCACGCCCCTCGCCACCCTTATCGCCTTTCCTACGTCTCTAGTCCAGATAGAGCCCGAGAGACCATATGGGGTGTCGTTTGCGATACGAATCGCTTCCTCTTCGTCCCGAAAAGGGACAACCGCAACGACCGGCCCAAATACTTCTTCGCAAAATACCGGGGATTCTGGTGACTTCGGGCGAACTACTGTCGGCGGAAACCAAAATCCTGGACCCTCCGGAGCGCTCCCGCGAAATAGTACTTCAGACTCGTCGACGTAGGATGCGACAACTTCTCTTTGTTGCGACGAAATCAGCGGCCCCATCTGTGAGTTCTTGTCCATCGGCTCAATAACCCGGACCGCCTTGACCGCCCGTTCGAACCTATCCATAAAGCTGTCATATACGCTTTCTTGAACCAATAGTCTCGTCCTTGCGCAGCAGTCCTGTCCGGCGTTGTCAAATACGCTCATCGGCGCTGACGCTGCGGCTTTGTCCAGGTCAGAGTCGGCAAAGACAATGTTCGCGCTCTTGCCTCCGAGTTCGAGGGTCACCCTCTTTACCTGCTCCGCCGCCCCAGCCATAATCGCCTTGCCGACCTCGGTCGACCCAGTAAAGCAGACCTTTTTGACGCTCTCGTTAGTGACGAAGCGCCACCCAACTATGCTCCCCTTGCCGACGAGCACCTGAAAGACGTCCTCTGGTATTCCGGCCTCCAGCGCCAACTCACCGATACGCATTGCGGTCATCGGAGTAAGCTCCGCCGGCTTCAATACGACCGTATTCCCGGCCGCTAAAGCGGGTGCAAAGCCCCATGACGCTATCGGCATCGGAAAGTTCCACGGAACTATGACCCCCACGACCCCGATCGGCTCCCGAAAGGTAACGTCCAATCCACCGGCAACAGGTATTTGACGGCCAAAGAGTCTCTCCGGGGATGCAGAGTAGTAGGCGATAACGTCCCTTACGTTGCCCGCCTCCCACAGTGCATTGGAAATGGTGTGTCCGGAGTTGACGACTTCGATCTTTGCGAGCTCTTCTATATGAGAGTCGACCACATCGGCAAATCTTCGAAGCAGACGTGCCCGGTCCGAAGGAGAGACCGCCCTCCAGTGGACCCCGGCCTTTTTGGACCTCTCGATAGCGAGGTCGGTCTCGTGCTCGTCCAAGAGGTGCAGATTAGTCACCAGCTCTTCATTGCTCGGATTGATGACCCTCAGTTCAGTGTTCAAATTATCCCCCATCTAAATCGAAAGACCTATAGTCGCTCAAAGCTTCTGAAACGCTCCCAGTCGGTAACCGCCGCCTCAAAGGCGGATATTTCGATCTCCGCCATATTGAGATAGTGATCTACAACCTCTTGGCCAAATGCAGAGCGGGCGATGGCCGAGTTAGCAAACGATTCCGCTGCGTCCTTGAGGCTGGATGGAACCCTCTCGGCGTCTCCGATGTAGGCATTCCCGGAAGTCTTAGCGGGAAGTTCGAGTTCATTCTCGATGCCGTGGAGTCCTCCCGCAACCATCGCAGCAATCGCCAAGTAGGGGTTGACGTCACCTCCAGGGATCCGGTTCTCCAATCGAAGCGCCGGCCCATGACCTACGACTCGAAAAGCGCAGGTCCGATTGTCAATGCCCCAAGCGACTGCGGTCGGGGCGAAAGACCCCTTGACGTAGCGCTTATAGCTATTGATGTTCGGAGCAAACATGAGGCTCAGTTCGGACAGGGTCGCTAGTTGACCGGCGAGAAAGTGCTCGAAGACCTTAGACCCGCCAGGTATCGGACCTTTTGATTGCTGATCCTGAAATACCGAACGCCCATTTTCGTCCCTAAGAGACATGTGAATATGGCATGAGTTTCCTTCGCGCTCGTTGTACTTTGCCATGAATGTCAGGCTATATCCCTCCTGCGAAGCGATCTCCTTGGCCCCCAGCTTAAAAAGCGCATGCTCGTCGGCTTTTTCCAGCGCCTCGGCGTACTTGAATGCCAGCTCGTGTTGACCGAAATTACACTCGCCCTTTACCGACTCGACCGACATCCCAGCCCCAGACATCTCGTTTCGGATTCGGTGTAAGAGGGGTTCGATTCGGCCAGTTCCCAACAATGAATAGTCGACGTTGTAGAGATTAACCGGGGTCATTTGCCTATAACCCCCATTCCAAGCGTCTTCGTAACTCTCTTTAAAGACGATAAACTCAAGTTCTGTTCCGACATAAGCCGAATAGCCGAGGGCTGAAAGCCGCTCCAGTTGCCTCTTAAGTATCGTCCTCGGGGCCTGCTCGACCATTTTCTGGCCCTGATAGAGTACATCGGCGTGGCAGATGGCCGTCTTAGGATGCCATGGAACAAGTCGGAAACTCGCTGGATCTACCCTCATCACAAAATCCCCATAGCCGCTATCCCAGGAGGTGATAGCGTAGCCATCTACGGTATTCATATCTACATCGACCCCGAGCAAGTAGCTACAGGCTTCGGCGGATGACGTGAGGATTTCGTCAATAAAGTATCGGGCATCGCACCGCTTACCCTGAAGCCTTCCTTGCATGTCGACCATCGCTACGAGAACGGTATCTACCTCGTTTGACTCGACAAGCCCAGCCAACTGGCTGGAAGTGAGCCTTCCATTTTTGGCAAACTCGCCCACGAAAACCCCCATCGACTAGATCTGATACGAACTCCAGGCTAGCTAATAGATCGTCACTAGCTACGAAGTAAGCCTGAACTGATCCGTATTAGTGCAAGCCATGAGTAACACTATCCCCTGCCCGCAGGACAACGCGTTCAGCTCATTTGATAAAACGGAATTTTGCAAACTGCCTTCGAAGCGGGCTCTGACCATATGTGCCTCGGGGATGAATAAACCCCAGGAAAATAGTCCCGTCTGGTGATAGGCGATATCGTGTCAGCTCGCCACTACCTACGCTGAGCGCAACTTCGCTCAGTCAAAGGTATAACGGCAACAGTTAATGACCCCCATTGTGGTCGTCAGCCCAGCCCATCCTGGTCGCGGTACAATATAAGTATGCAGGAAAAAAATGGATGGCGGACAATGAGCGATGACCCGAACTACCACTTCCCTGTAAAATCGCTTGACGACATAGCAAGGGAGCACCGAGAAAAGAACTTTCCTGCTGCTCATGACGAGTACATGAGAACTGCCGACGGTAGGGCGTTAAGGGAGCCCGAGGAAGTGTTTGCTTATTTAGTCAAGCATGGGGCACTTGATTTTAACAGTATCCCTGACTATCTGAAAGCCAAGACACAGGACTTGATTGATGCCCGATTCGAGTGATTCCGCGCCTGTTCTCGATACCGACAAGATTATTGCGACACTCAACGAATATGGCGTGGAATATATCATTGTAGGTGGTATTGGCGCGCAAATGCACGGTGCCGA
>JAKBHQ010000254.1 GCA_021836665.1 Thermoplasmata archaeon | reverse complement strand
GGATGTCGTGAGTAGGGGAACTTCGCTCGTTCAAGCAGTGGATTCAATAGTTGAAGCTGGGGGTTCGGTCCTTTTTGCTACGGCGATAGTTGATCGAGGGGGAAGCGTGGGGCGACTCCTCGAGGAAAGGTCTATTTCGTTTATTCCGATGTTTACCGCCTTGGATTTTGGCCTTCCTTTCGAGGGCGGATTGGCATAGCCCTGCGGGACAACTTTGACGACTTTAGTCATCGCGACGAGCGATGTCGGGAGCAAGTTGGGCCAAGGTGGGTTATTTCTTCCTGCGTGCCTACCTCGATCATCCGATAGAATCAGCTAAATCACCTTCACATCGGTGACCTCATTATTCAGGTGAAGTGTGCCTGAGATTAAGTTCAGACTCATCTGATTTGCATGTCGATTCCTATGGACTTGCAAATCTGGGATGGGCACTCAAATGCAAGAGGGTTCTGTTCTTCGATACCCTTCAAAATTGACCGAGTTTTTTCACTACAAGTTAGTTTGGGACCATTTGCCCATACGCAGTTCGGGACGATGAGCGTTGTTAGGGCGGTCGAGCACTCTTGGGAAGGTCTCATCGCATTCGGTAAATTTCCAGCCAGGCTTGCGTAACAGTGTGACTTCAAGAACGTCGTAAGCGAGAACCCCACTAGCTATGGCACATTCTCCAAAGTTGTTGGCATGGACATGGACCAGTTGATGAGTCACAAACAGAGTGCTCAAAGAATCGTGAACCAAAGTGCGAAACTCGGGATCCACAATAGTCCGCAAGAGTCCGTGAAGCTCCATGACGATTTGAGCAAATGGTGCTAGTTCATAAGAACCAAGATGAGGTAATATTTCCCATTCGCCTCCTTCAATGTCTATGTTGAGCACAAGATTGCGACGATTGCAGTGATCATTGGCACTAAGTGCATCGCCCAAGCTGACAAAATGGTCATCGCTAGAGATGCCCAGTCCTTTACGAACAAAGACAGTCTCGCCGACTATCGGTGGTGGTGCATCGATCGTGTGATCGAACTGATAAATTATGTTGCCGCGTTCTGCCATTGCTTGATCCCATGTCACTTCACTACCAATGCCAAAGTTATAAACGGAAGTGTTGTCCAGTCCGTGATCAACCATCACGTACCCCCCGTCATTAGCACCACCGACCCGAACAAAGTTTCCCCCTTCGGGAGTCATCGGGCGCAGCAACGTTCGGAGGTCAATCATGTGTTGCGCATCATCTGGTGGGTAGAAAGCCGGTAACTGCGCAACCCTATCTAGTAGATAGTTTAGCCTAGATATAATTTCCACCTGACGACCGAGCGTGTCCTGCAATAAGGCGACCAGTCTCTGGCTTCGTTCGTTCTCGGTGATCTGATAATCCATTACGGGGCGATCTCCTAGTCGGGGTCTTAGAAGTGAAGGATATTTTCTAAATCCTAACCCAAGTTTCGTAGGCCTTCCTGAAATAGGGCCAATTCGTGTCGACATTGGAGCCATATTTGCCTATTTCGAAATTCGGATACGAATGATCACATAGTCGCTGGTAGGCGAGTTGGGCTGTTTTTTGGGAGATCAGCTAAGTCACTGAATATTGATATTTGTCAAGTGATGATTTGACTATCCTTGTCGGATTTGCAGGTTTGCATCGGTGCATATATGAGAGAACATGCCATACTCGACGAATTAGTCTGGCCGATAAGAGGTGTTTGGACGCCCGTGCCGAAATACAAATGAGATCTACCAGGCCCTAGAGTTAACCGATCCACTTCGCGATGCAAAAGGGCGTACCGTTCATTTGCAGCGGCCAAAGGCCGAGATCGACTTGTTATTTTGGCGAAGAGCTGGCGATCTACGGTGAAGTTGTTGAAGGTGAGATAGGACATGGGCGGCATCCTTTTGGATTGTCAAATCCAACCTTTTTCCGACGCAGCGAACGCCATCACCGACTATTAGTCGATAGCGGCCAGCTCTTTTGGTGAAATGTTCATCGACCGACCAATAACTGTTTCGTTAGTTATCGGCAAGATTAGAGGATTGCCACTTGTTGTCTGGTGGGCTGGGGTCTGAAGTATTGGGGTAGCTTGCGCAGGGCTTGTAGACTGCGTACGTCCCCAGAATGCACCGGAAAGAGTACTGCATGCCCAGGTTCCCCGAACCCAAATAGGCGGTACATTGACCAGGTAGCATTTGTTTTAAGTGCCACACCTGCAAGGAGACATTTTGCAAGTCGAGAAAGTACCCAAGCTACAGGCTTCAGGGGGCTCAACCAGCACATATAGTTTTGGTTCCTCCAAGAGGGAGGGTCATGACTCCTCGGCCTTCTACAGCCGCTTTCAGGCGCCAGTATTGTCTGATGATACCCAGATCAACGAGAGTCCGATAAAGGATGCACTATTCGTTCAGGATTCCCGTGACTTAAGTTTCCTGCCGGACAATTGCGTCGCCTTAGTGGTCACTTCACCACCATATTTCGTCGGAAAGGAATATGAGGAGTCGATCAGGGGTGGCCATATTCCTGGCACCTATCTCGAGTATTTAGAAATGCTCAAAGACGTATTTGCAGAGTGTTATCGGGTTCTAGAGCCCGGCGGCAGAATCGCCGTCAACGTTGCCAACTTGGGGCGTAAGCCCTACAGGTCGCTATCCGCTGACCTAGTCACCATCCTCCAGGATGAACTGGGATTTCTAATGCGTGGAGAGATCTTGTGGATTAAAGGGAAGGGCGCCAACGGAAGCTGCGCTTGGGGCTCCTATCAGTCGGCTTCGAATCCGGTGCTGCGAGACGTCACAGAAAGAATCGTCGTCGGATCTAAGGGGAGTTTCTCTCGGGTCCATCCCAAAAAAACTCGGCAAAAACTCGGCCTTCCCTACCTTGATTCAATTTCGGGAGAAGAGTTCCGTTCGTTGACCTTGGATACCTGGTACTTTCCCCCCGAGTCGGCCAAGAGAGTAGGACATCCAGCACCCTTTCCAATTGAGCTTCCAAGGCGCTTGATCGAACTAAATACCTATGTGGGCGACGTAGTACTCGACCCTTTCATGGGGGCAGGGCAGACCGCACTGGCCTGTTTGAAGACCAACAGGCATTACGTGGGTATCGAAATAGACGCCGATTATGTGGAACTGGCAGAAGGTCGTATCAAGCAAGCGAAAGAGGTTGCCTCCAGAGCTTTGCCGTGGGATATTTTTGACTAGTTATTTGGTGCGTGCCTTATAACCCCATCGAGACGTGCGGCCTCCGCTACCGACTGTGCTACCATCTGGGCGACTGACTTGTTGAAGACGCTCGGAACTACGTAGCTTGGGGAGAGTTCGTCCTCTCCTACGGCATTTGCTATCGCAGTTGCCGCCGCTAATTTCATAGTCTCGGTGATACTCATTGCGCCGGCGTCGAGGGCCCCCCTGAAAATACCTGGGAAGCACAGCACGTTGTTGATCTGATTTGGGTAGTCGGAACGGCCGGTCGCAATCACCGCGGCGATTCCCTCGATCTCCTCGGGCATCACCTCAGGGGTAGGGTTGGCGAGGCCAAAGACGATCGGGTTCCTCCCCATGCGGAGAATATCTTCACGATGGACTATCCCGGGTCCAGACACCCCTACGAATAGGTCAGCGCCGGCGAGGGCTTCGCCGACCGATCCCATCTTTCTATCCGGGTTGGTATTCTCCGCCAGCCACTGCTTCATCCCGGTAAAGTCCTCGCGGCCCTCGAAGATCAGCCCTTTGCGATCTGCAACCATGACGTTTGGAGCACCTGCATTAGTGAGAATCTTTGCGATAGCAACTCCGGCTGCGCCGGCTCCGGCGATCACTATGGAAAGGTCAGACATCTTTTTGTCGGTCACCCTAAGGGCATTGCGGAGTGCAGCAAGGACGACCACCGCCGTTCCATGCTGGTCGTCGTGAAAGACCGGTATGTCCAGCCGAGACTTCAAGATGTCTTCGACCTCAAAGCAGCGTGGAGCTGCAATGTCTTCTAGGTTGATCCCGCCAAAAACGGGCTCTAGACTCTCGACCGCTTCAATCAGCGCAGCGGTTGAATCGACCTTCAAACAGATCGGAAATGCGTCGATCCCGGCGAACTCTTTGAAAAGCTGGGCTTTACCCTCCATTACCGGGATAGCGGCATGCGGGCCGATGTTCCCGAGTCCCAGGACTGCTGTCCCGTCGGTTACAACCGCCACCGAATTGGATTTGATCGTGTATCGGTGGACTTCTACTGGCTTTTCCGCAATTTCCATACATACC
>JAKBHQ010000442.1 GCA_021836665.1 Thermoplasmata archaeon | reverse complement strand
GATGCACCTTTTCCAAGGTTCTCCCCTCGGGCTTCATTCTCACTCGCCCGAGGGTCGTTCTTGCCTCTCCGAGTACGGCCAGTATTGCTACTGGTCTTACATGCTCTCTGCAGGTGATGAGTCTTCCCATCATCTGAATGAGCCGCCTGTACCAAATGGCCTGGGAACGGGCAGGGCAGTGGACCCAACTGGCCCACAACTGATAACCGACCAGTCACGGATATTTAATGAAGCATTCTCATCTCGATCCACCTCAACATGACAAGTATCACAGGTGAGTTTCTTTGCGAGCTTTGCACCTGCGAGTCTGCCTGTGCAGTTGTAGTGGATTTGTGATGAAGGGAAGAAACGATCTACAACGATTACCCTAACTCCGGCGCGTTCGGCCTTGTAAGTAAGTGTTGGTCGGAAGGCTCCGAGACCGGCATCAGATACCCAACGGCGGAACGCCCGTCTCCCCATGCTCCGCTTCATGGCAGCGATGCTAAGGTCTTCAATCTTAACTTCGCTATAGTTATCCACCAGATAACGAGTTAATTGGTGGATACTTTCGCTACGGACGTATACGGCTTTGCGGTCTAACTTGACAAGCTTGGCTTTCGCTTCTCTGTGACCGTGTGATCCTGGTATCCGTCGTGAAAGAGTGCGCCCAACCCTACGACGCTCATTAATAGTAGCTCTAAGCGGATCTGGGTTAGCAATAGCTATCATATCTCCGTTGCTATCTGCGATAGTAGCAAGCGATCTTAGCCCTAGATCGACACCAGCTCGCGGATCTTTCTTGGGCATAGCAGTAGACGGTGGAGTAAGTACGTTTGTCTTGATTGCGAGCTGGCAGGAGATGAACAACCGACCCCATCTCTCCGATAGAGTACAGTTGAGCAGACGAGCATTGTTCTTAGCTAGGTGACGCTGTATTCTGCGCGTGTTCTCCTTAGATCGCAGACATCCTATGGTCGGCAGCACGATTGTTCGATGATCGTCCTCAAAGCGCATAGTGCCAGTCGTAAAACGTACTCTGTTCTGGTCTTTTCTCTTAGACTTGAACTTCGAGAAGCCGACCTTCCTGCCCTTTCGCCTGCCGTTGTTGGAACTCGACCAGTTAGATAGCGCCTGCACTAGATCAGCTATGCCAGAGGAGTACGCCTCTTTGGAGTTCTCGCCCCACCAGGGAGCTACTTCGTTCTTTTCTTGGTTCCACTGTTTGCGAAGAGCCTCAAGAGTCCACGGTGTAGATAGATGATTTGAGTCCTGCTTCTTGGCCTCCATGTCCGACTTGACTTTGGCCAGCGCCAAGTTGTAGGCGACTCTTCTAGCCCCGAAGTGAGACCAAACAAGACAGGCCGACTGCGGGTCTCTTGGCCACCGTACCTCAAACGAAGCCCCTGTGACTGTCCATCCGTTCGAAACTTTCTCACCGGTGTCATCGCAGAGCTGAAAGAGGACGCTGACTGACTCTACCGCATCTCGATATTGCTCAAAATCTCCGGTGAGCAATACTTTTCTTGTCGGTTTACCTTCGTCAAGAAGAACCTTACCTCCTGTGAGATCGGATACTCTGTGAGCCTGTGCCTTTGTCCGCATTATCGCGATCATGAGCACACCGCTTCAATAGCACGTTGAGCTTTATTGGCGGCCGAAGACACCCGCGCATATATGACAGCAGACTTGGATACGGACGGTTGAGACTCTAAGTCGCCCACCAGTATAAGTTGACCTACTTTACGCGCAGGAGAACAGGCAGAGTACCGGAGCGATACCACCTATATGCCGTTTGAGGATGTATACCTTGGGACAATGCCCACTCACGCAAGTTTATTATATATAATTATAAAACATCTCTGCGTCAACTGTTGCAACCCTCAGGTTAGCTAACCGATCGGCATTAGCTGCGAAGCAATCCAGAATTGATCCGTACTAGCGCAATCCATCAGCTTCTAAAATTGGCGCTAAATAACCACTATCCCAATACCCGTCCCTGTGATCTAAGGCCAGCAGGACAAACCTCTATCCCAAGACCCGGATCACGCGATTAATCTAAAAACCCAAGCTATCCTAACAAGACCAATCGGAGCGGAGCCAAGGGCATATAGATTTGACGCTAACAGATATATCACCCACTTTTTAGCGGGTGATCGTCAGGGGGGCGAAAAGTGCTTCGACTTAGGGGCTTGACAATTAATAGTGACGATCCTGAAGGTGTAGCCCAATTCTGGACTTCAGCTTTGGGATACCAAAGAAGGAACCTTTGGGATCCATATATTGGCCTGCGGGATCCGTCGGCCCGTGACTCCTTAGTCACCATCCAGAAGAGCGGCCCTGAGTCAGCGAACAAAATCCACCTCGACCTCTACTCTGATGACCCAGATGCCGAAGCCGAAAGGCTCGTCACGCTCGGAGCAACAAAGTTGAAGCGATTCGAAGAAGGAGATACCTACTGGTGGGTGCTATCGGATCCGAAAGGTAACGAGTTCTGCATCATAGCCGCGATCGGCGACGACAGGAGGGTCTGAAACTAGGTTCTATAGGTCACTATACCTAGCAGTTTTCCGAAGCGCCGATGGGCTAGGTTGCGAAGAATTACCAGTTTTGGCAATGCGCAATTTGGTTCACTTAGAGATCCATTTGGTGACGAACTCCGGTCGTCTTGCGACCCACTCTTCGTAGGTCATCGCAAACCAAAGGTGATCCTCCCATACCCCATTGATCTCGACGTACCTCCTGGCGAGGCCCTCTTGGGCTATCGCAAGCTTCTCGACAACCCGGCGGCTCCTCTGGTTTCTCGGCAGTATAGATATCTGGACACGATGCAGCTTGGCCTCTTCAAAGGCGAACTTCATCCCGACAACTACCGCTTCAGGTATATAGCCATTGCCCGCTGCATCCTGATCAATCCAATAGCCAATTGTGCAGTTTTGCAGGGGACCCCGCTGGACCCCTGATAGATTGACTTCCCCTAAAAAGCGGTCGCCTAGAAATACTCCAAAACCATAGGCAAAATCACGCCGAGAGTCCTCATCCCTCGCCCGGCACAGGAGCTCGAAGCCGGGCTTCCCCATCTGCTCGACCCTCGCTGACTGGAGCTTCGGTTCCCAAACCGATAACCAATCCCTGCATCTCGTACGCACATCGATCCATTGGCCGTAGTCACTCGGACGAAGGGGCCTCAGTGATACTCGCGCCCCACGCCATATATTGGCCAATTCGTCCATCCTTTCTCCGGGACACTCACGTCTCCTTGTAAACCTTAGAGGAGAGTGTAGGTGTTGATATCGAGGGCTATCCTCGTCGCTACCCATGAACCAACTGGGTTCCACCCCCCGGCCAATGAGTATGCGAGTTGGGCATGAAGACACTTCACTCCCGCCCTTGCACCACCGACCCCTTTAGCTAGTGCCAGTTGAGGAGGAGCGCTAATTCCAGCCAGGAGATCATCGCGCCCAGCGGTATAGACCCTAGCTACAGCGGCGAGCAGCAGAGGGGGAAAGATCCTCTCGGCCTCCTTGACCCCTCCTTCGGATTCCAGGCGGCTCACCCTCTGAGAAATCTCCCGATCGACAAGCCAAAACCACGTCGGCATCGGCCTGCCGGATTCGGAGACCGGGAAGTTCTCGATAACAACCGCATCCCCAGAGCGCAGCCGCGCCGCCACCCTAAAGGGAAATTCCATCTTTCTTCCCAGGAGTGATTCGATCTCTAATCTCTCATGGTTCGTGGTTGAAAAGCCAGAAGGCGCCTTCATCTATTCAGCCTTTTTTGCGGCGATTCTTCTTGTTCCTCCTGAGCAAAATCAAGATCACGAAAAATATCGCTGGTATAGCCGGGAGCAGTCGCTTGGCCATCGTCTTTCCGGCGAGCCCCATCAAGTCGACCGGCTCGGGCTCCACCTTTTTGGCCTGCCGGTCCGATCCCGAAGATGGGCCCTCTGAAGGGGTAGTCTTGCCATCAACACTGGCTCCGTCATCAAAGGAGCCGGTTCCAGATGGCGTATCGGACCCCAAAACTGTCGCTTCAAGTGTCGTCACAAACTGCTCCAGCAGTTTTCCCGATACATCTGCAAGGACCCCCCTGCCAAACTGAGCGACCCTACCAGATATCGCCAAATCCGTAGTGACCTCGACAAAGGTGCCCGATCCAGCCTCTTTTAGCTCTGCGGTGATCGTGGCTGAGGCGTTTCCTTGGCCCTTTGTATCCCTGCCCTCCGCCTTAAGAACAGCCTTGTGCGCTATCTCGTTCTTTT
>JAKBHQ010000028.1 GCA_021836665.1 Thermoplasmata archaeon | reverse complement strand
CAGGGTCCGCACAACGTTAATCGATACCGAAATAAAAGCAACGAACCCGACTAGGGCTAACGCAATCCTGCCGAGCAAACTATCCCCCCGCTAAAGTACTGATCTATCGATTATGCACCACAGAACCTCAGGCGACTTGGCCTAATTGAAAACTCCCTGAGCAAATCTGACCTTCACGAACTAGCAGTTCGAATTAAAACTTTGCAACCCAAGCTAAAGAAGGCTACGGAAGCTGAGCGGAACCAATATTTGAACTAGCCGCCTCTACAAAGGTAAGGGTGTCAGCCGAAGTCAAAGGTGACATTCCAGCCTGGGAGATCAGCCTGACATCAACGGTGCCGGCTGGATGGAGCGGCGTCTGAACTTCAATTCCCCCTTGTCCTGCGAAATAATGCAAGACTGGAGAGGTAACGCCTCCAAAAGACACTTCGTTCACCGAAGCTAGATTGGTTCCGAAAACCCAGATCACGCTGGACGAGGATCCAGACACCGACTGCAAATTTATTGAAGTGACCGTAGGGAGAACCACGGTAGCCGCAGCTGCTGGAGTAGTCGCAGCTGCTGGGGTGGTCGCAGTTACCTTAGGAGTAGAGGTCACCTCGGAAGCTGGCTGCTGGCTGCTAGTTACGGCTGGCGCTGGATTGCTAAGGACGGTCACCGCTGCGGCCTTGGACTTCGTCGACGAAGTGTTGGAGCTTGTCGGTGCGGTCGGTGCGGAATCAGTAATCAAGGGGGTATTTGCGACCGCTGCCACTGAAGCGGAGGAGTTTTTGAACGCAATAGACGAATGTCCCGTCAGCAAACGGAGAGTCATCCCTGTCACCAGCCCAACAAGAATCACTCCGATTACTAACGTGGCGCCAATTCGCCTCATCCGTTTTCTCCTCCACTCCGGCCCTCATCCATACCGCCTACACCTAGAGTGGCACATAATCACTGTGAGTAGCAAGAAAATTTCAAAAATAGCTAAAGAAATTTTCTTATGTTGCCGATAGGAGCTATTTCCACACTCCGTCCCCATAGGGACGATTGCGCTTCGGAGCGGAATCTCTCTTCCAGACCATCACCTTGCGTCTGAAATAACAAACCTCAAGACCGTCCTGGTTAAAAGCCTTGGTCTCCACTTTGACGATCCCGCGATCTGGTCTTGACTTAGATTCTTGGGCTTCGAGAACCCGCGTCTCGGCGTATATCGTGTCTCCGTGGAATGTTGGATTCTTATGTAGGAGGCTTTCGACCTCCAGGTTTGCTATCGCAGAACCTGAGACGTCCGGGACGCTCATTCCGAGAGCAAGTGAATAGACGAGATTCCCCACTACAACATTTTTTCCCTGCACAGAATCGTTCTTTGCGAAGTATTCATTTGTATGCAACGGATGATGGTTCATCGTGATCATGCAGAAAAGGTGGTCGTCATATTCCGTTATGGTCTTTCCCGGCCAGTGCTTATAGACATCACCGACGGCAAAATCCTCGAGATAACGACCAAATGGCCTATCGTATTCGGTCACAGGAATCTCCTAAACTGCCTGAAGCGGAACTGGTCTAGTGGTAAATGTTGTCACCCAATCCTCACGACTCTCGCCGTTGATCACTAACCTCCAGGTGTATCTTCCACCCGGGGTCAATGGCAGGGGTCCCATGTTGATCGCTAGATTCACCGGGACGTCAGATCCTTCTGGAACTCCCTGCGGAATGCCAACTTGAAAATCACCCCTAACTTCTATCGGTTGCATCTCGCCGTCGGGACCCTCGAAGGCGACTTCTCCACCATCTTGATCCACCAGGAACAACTCCCAGTGGTGCGCCTCAGGCGCCTGAGCCCAATCGACGTCAATCCTGAGCGCTACGGCCATTGGTGCCATACCTGGCCCAGTGACCGACCACCCTCCGCCTAGGATATATAACTTTCCCTCGGCAACCTGGGCCGAGTCACATAGCATTATGGAAGCCTTCACGAATGACCAAACTAGCGTGAGGATATGGTTTCTCGTGACCTAATGGACCTTCGGGATGATGTTTACAGAAGATCCTTAAAAACTGCCTTCGATCGAATTGAACTTGCGGTCGGCTCAAAGTGTGCAGACGTCGGTGCCGGAGCGGGCGATATTGCTATCGAATTGGCCCATTGGGTAGGCGATGCAGGCAGAGTATACGCAATCGACATCGACCCGAAGCGAAGAAATGAAGTAGCCGAAAAAGCCGCCAGGTTTTCTCAAGTCATCGCCATCACTCAGGCCTCCGAGGAGTTGGCGCTACCGGAGTTGGTGGACCTCGCCTTCTGTCGATTCCTGCTGCTTGGAGTCGAAGATCCCGCCCTGGCAATAGCTGGCATGGCGAAAATCATAAAACCGGGTGGGTGGCTAGTGGCGCAGGAGCCAGTTACAAGTTCCGGCAGAGTAGGCCACTTTCCACTTCGGGTAGACACCGAAGTAATTAAGCACCCAGACGTCGGGCTGGACCTAGTTCGACTGCTGCTGGGCGCCGGCCTCGAAGTCGTCGACACCTGGGCGGAAACACCATGCGGATTCGGCGGGTCTGACGTCGTCAATTACCTAGAACTCATGACGGAGGCCGAAGTCGACAAAGACGACACCGTACTGTTACCTCCACTAATCTGCGTGGTTGCGAAGAAGCCGAGCTAGCTCAAGCTCCCCTACCAAAACTGCTTGGCGGGGCCTCAAAGTCAGGCATCAATCTTTCTAAGCTGCCCCCAAGAGTCAGGATTGGCTGATTGCCTGTTCAAATTGGGATCATGCCGATCTGGGATCGAGAATCGCACTCTGGGAACTGATTTGGTATTGTTATTGGCTATGTCCATGCCTGATATGCAAAGGGCCGCTAGCGCACTTGAGTTCGCTAAGACGGCAGTTGAAGTCGCGATAGCCCACCTCGCCAGCTTCCAAGATCTAGACCAGCACCAAGTAGTCGCATACGACCTTTCTCATGCTGCCGCGGGAATAGAGGCTGGGAGGTCTCTGCTCGACTACGGAGCGAAAGGCGAAGTTGAGGCGGCCCTCGCTTGCGCCTTCACGGCAGATGCAATACACGACTTTGCCACCCGACTCCTCGGGCGGGAGGCTGAATTCGGCCTGACATCGGGAGTCCTCGCCGAAACTTACGACTTCCTGCGAGATTTCCGTGATCCGGAGTTCTTAGCGTCCTTAGCAGAAACTCCCGGCCCCAGACACCTAGACCCCGAGTTTGAGATGGTCCAGGACTCTTTCCGGCGCTTCGCCAACGAAAAGATCGCACCCGCAGCGGACGAGGTACATAGAACAAATGGCGATGTCCCCGAAGATATAATCTCGGGACTCGCCGAAATGGGGGCATTTGGTCTTTCCATTCCAGAAACCTACGGTGGATTCGCATCTGAAGGAGGCAATGACTATACGGCGATGGTAGTAGCGACCGAAGAGCTCTCACGTGGATCTTTAGGGATAGGGGGCTCTTTAATCACCCGGCCGGAGATTCTTGCTCGGGCCTTAGTCAAAGGTGGAACCGACGAGCAGAAGCACCATTGGCTGCCCAAGCTCGCCAATGGAGAGATCATGAACGCCGTTGCGGTTACTGAGCCCGACTACGGTTCGGACGTCGCCGGACTCACGACAACGGCTACCCGTAGCGGAGATGGGTGGTTAATTAATGGTGTCAAGACGTGGTGCACCTTTGCGGGAAGGGCCGACGTGTTGATGCTGCTGGCGAGGACGGACCCGGACCGATCTAAGTCACACCGGGGCCTGTCACTTTTCATCGTCGAGAAAGAAAGGGGCTCGGGACACGGGTTCGTCCTCACCCAAGCGCCTTCCAAGGATAACCCAAACGGTGGGAGGCTAGAGGCAAGGCCGATCGACACCATTGGCTACCGAGGAATGCACTCCTTTGAGGTCGCCATCGAATCATTCTACGTTCCAAATGAGAACCTTATCGGCGGTGAAGGTGGGTTAGGCAAGGGCTTCTACTTCCAGATGGGAGGGTTTGAAAACGGGAGGATACAGACCGCAGCGAGGGCCGTTGGCGTCATGCAGGCCGCCTATGAGGCCGCCCTAGAATACGCAAAAGGCCGAAAGGTATTTGAGGGCCCAATCATTGACTACCAGCTCACGAGGGCGAAATTAGGCAAAATGGCGGCAATTGTCCAGGCATCAAGGCAGTTCTCCTACCATGTCGCCAACCTCATGGCCAAGGGGCAGGGTTCCGTCGAAGCTTCAATGGCCAAGGCCTACGTCTGCCGAGCGGCCGAATGGGTTACCC
>JAKBHQ010000146.1 GCA_021836665.1 Thermoplasmata archaeon | reverse complement strand
GACGATAGGAAAGCAAAATCCCTCGTGCTCAGATGTTGAAACAAAAAGGTCGGCTTTGTGGTAGTAGTCTGCAAGTTCGTTGTCGGAAATGGAACCACTTTGCAAGACCGAGTCGCCGACCATGAGCTGGTTGGCGTAGGATTCGAGAGCCAGTGCGTAACGCTCGGAGGTTCGTTTTCCTATCAGGATAAGCCTCGCATCTTTATCAAATATCTTTTTGTAAGCGGCCAATGCGGCAATTAGATCATGCTGCGCCTTATTAGGGAAGATCCTGCCGACGAATATCCAGAGCGCTCCCCTGGGGGTGTCCTTGTCTAACCTTCTTGAAACGCTTTGATGGGGGATGAACGGCGATGCGATGGCCGGATCTTTGAATCCGAGTTCAACGAGATTGCCGGCATTGTACTTCGATACAGCGATGGCTCCGTGGGCTACTGACGAGAGCTTTCCCATCTGGTCAAGAGCGATCGAAGTCGCCACCGATGCGCCAAAATCCCAATTTTGAACTAGGTGAGGTGGCGTTATGTTGTGATAGTTGACAATTAGCGGTTCTTTTCGCTCGGACAATTTGTATGCCATGGGCGACAAGGTGGAACCCTGATAGATGAGCCAGCGATTCTTGCTCGGCAGCGGATGAAATCTCGAATACGGCCGAGCTTGTGATTCCAGGCCGGGCTTTATCTCGTCGGCAAAAATCTCGGAGCTTGCGCCGAGTTCTCTAAGGAGGTCCCTCAATGCCAGCGCGTGCTGTCCAATGGCGTCTCTCGGCGCGAACGATGGCACAAACTGATGAATTTCCATGGTCTAGCTAGCAGAACCCTGCTGGTCGCTCACTTTTTCGGCGATGATGACGCATTCGCTTAGGTTTTTTACGCTTTGTTCGGACTTTGTCAAGAGTTTTGGCGTCACGCAACTGAGCAGTTCCTCCCAAGTCTCGGTGTGCAACAAGTGTCCCGGTGCTAGGTCGATGGCAATTTTAGACTCTTTATCGTTCAGTTTGAAATCTGGAAGATGAGTGATCAGTACTATTTTGCCTCCAACTTCAACGGCTCTGGCAGCAGATTTAAGAATTCTTCGGATTTTGCCTAGACTTTCTAGTTCGTAGCTTCCTTGAAGTAGCACGCAGTAAAGCGACCCATCTCTTACGTTCTCGAGTTCATCCAGGGTGGATGAAAGCCTTACATCCAGTCCGCTTTGCTGCAGCTGGTCCAGGACCGTCTCGTCGGTGTCGACACCATAGACGTCCGCTCCACTTTCGGTCAAGCTAGACAAAATATTGGAGGCAGTACAGCCAGTAATTATCAAGCGTCCCGGTGAGTTGGCCAGCAGGTCGGAAACAAACTTAGCCGTCTTCTCGCTAACCGGCATGGCAGGAGATCTTCCAATTGATTCAGATGGAAAGGGAATCCTATCTTCTAGGGACTTTATCCGTAGATCAAACGCAGCAATGAGTTGCATTAGATTCGCCGTGAAGTTTGTTATCTGTTGCAGGAGATAGTTCAAATACCACGCAGTGAGCGAGCGAATAAACTTTTTGACTTTCGACACCCCTGGTGTGTTCGAAGCTATAGGGACGTCGATATCCATAAAGGCCGCCCGGTCGGTAGAGCGAAAGAGTGACCAAAAGTCTTCCCTTGAGGTTCCACCTCCTTGTGGTATTAATCTCTCAAAACTATCCTTGAGTCGCCGCTCGAACGAAGGCGGGAAAGCACCTTCTCTCCGTTTGCGCTCGACTTCTTGGGCGATCTTTTCTTGTATTGATCCTTGGAATGAGCCAATTGACTCGTTACTACTCTCTTCGAGTGTGGAAGGTATCGGTTCAAACGAATCTGATTGAACGCTAGGCGAAACTGAACCGAATCCGATTTCGTCTATTCGAATTGGGGGTACAGACTCACCTTTTTCCGGCCCGTTTAGTTGGTCTTTGGGGTCTTTTGTCACTACTTCTTCCTGGGTGTCGCCATCTGCAGAACAATCCTAGAGGAAATGTGCATGGGTGGCCGGAGTTGGGACCTCACAAATGATCCCGCTAGCGTTAATTTCCTAATGGAAGCACATTGCAATAATTTTTGCTATGTTATTAGTGAATATCATGGCGTGAGCTAGTTGAAATTACACTACTGCTTGTGATTTAAGATCATGCCGGAAGGTACCGATAGAACCATTTGCCGGGGTATTCCTCGGAAACGCTTAGCGACCGGGAAAGCTTAATTTTCGGCACTCGCTGCTTGATTGGCTAGCGAACGGAGTTTCAAGTGAGGCCATTGATATTGAGGACGCCCGACCATCGGATCCGCCGTGAAAAGAAAGGTGGTCTGGGAGTTCTTTTCAGTTTGGTTGCCGTGACAATGACCGCCCTCGGGTGGCTATTGATATCAGGCAACGGGGTGGCAAGCGCTGATACTTATCTCACTTTTACCGGTCATGGGTGGGGGCATGGATACGGAGCAGGACAATACGGAGCTCTCGGTTATGCCGTTGAGGGTCAGCAAACTTACCAGCAGATCCTTACTCACTACTTTTCAGGCACGACTGTTGGCACTACTTCGGATCAGATGATCAGGGTTGTAATCACCGGGAACGACGGGTCAAATATAACGGTGTCGTCTCCTGCGCCGTACACGGTGGCTGGACATGCGGTGCCAGCTGGCTATATGGTGCAGATGGATATAGCCGGGAGCAACTGGAATATTCTCGAGTCGACTGGCCCCGCTGCGTGCGGAGTCCAGACACAGCTGCAGTCGATTGCGACGGTACCAGAAGCCCAGGCTACCGTAACTCCGTCGGTGGGCAGCGTTCCGAGTGCAATAGATCAGGAGACCTACTCTCAAGCGCTGAATCTGTGCCTTTCGTCTGGAACGGAAGTTGTTCGAGGACTTGTTCAGGCGGCGGATGTCGCCGGGAGTCAAAGATTGGTTAATGTCCTACCTCTAGAAAGCTATGCCAAAGGTGTCGTTGCTTCGGAGATGCCAGCATCTTGGGGACAGCTTGGGGCACCGGGACCTCAGAGCCAACCTTGGGGATTTCAGGCATTGGAAGCTCAGGCAGTTATGGTTCGGTCATACGCCGTCAGCACACTTAACAGATTTGGGTACGCGGATATATGCGACAACACTTACTGTCAGGTCTATCTTGGCATGCATAATCCGAGTTCCCCACTTTATCCGCTTTATGCAATAGCAGATCAAGCAGTAGTTGCGACTGCTGGACAGGTTGTTGTTAACGGATCGACGGTTGTCGAAACACAGTATTCATCGTCAACCGGGGGATATACGGAAAATGGTGCATTCCCTGGAGTTCTAGACACTTATGACGGGATCTGCATTCCGGGGGCGTGTAATCCAAACCATGATTGGACAACTCAGGTCTCGGAATCCAGCATCCAAGCGGCTTTCCCGCAGATCGGCTCCCTGACTGGGATAACGATACTGTCCAGAAATGGACTTGGAGATATGGGCGGTCGAGTTGAGCAGATGTCGGTAGAGGGTTCAACTGGTTCTGTCACGGTTACCGGCGCACAGTTTGCTAGCTACCTCGGACTGAATTCGGACTGGTTCGAGATTACTGGGCCGATTTCCTTGCAAGGTACCGGACTTAATTCGCCCACAACGACTACCACCCAACCGCCGCCACCTCCTGGTTATTGGATTACTTCTCCATCGGGAGGCGTATATGCATTCGGGTCAGCAGTAAATTATGGCTCAGTCTCCGCTGCTACCCTTCGGTCTCCAATAACGTCGCTACATTCCACGCCGGACGGTAAAGGCTATTGGCTCATTGACGGATATGGAGACATTTATCCATTCGGCGACGCTGCCAACCTTGGGTCAACTGCCTCGATCAAGCTCAATAAGCCGATCGTGGGTATGGCCGCCACGCCGGACGGTAAAGGCTATTGGTTGGTCGCATCAGACGGCGGAGTGTTCTCTTTCGGGGATGCCCAGTTCTACGGCTCTACCGGCAACATAGCCCTCAATAAGCCGATCGTGGGTATGGCCGCCACGCCGGACGGTAAAGGCTATTGGCTAGTCGCATCAGACGGCGGAGTGTTCTCTTTCGGGGATGCCAAGTTCTACGGTTCTACCGGCAACATAGCCCTCAATAAGCCGATTATTGGAATGGTGGCATCAGGCGATGGAGCCGGGTATCGACTGATTGCGGCCGACGGCGGAGTCTTCGATTTCGGCGACGCATCATACTATGGCTCTTTGCCCGGGCTCAATGTAGTGGCAACGGCTACCTCGCTCGCCCCTTCTCCCGACAACAACGGTTACTACGTGCTG
>JAKBHQ010000405.1 GCA_021836665.1 Thermoplasmata archaeon | reverse complement strand
CCCGAGCTTCAAGATGAGGTCACTCTCCTCTGCGAGTGGGATAAAGACGTCTGGCGAAACCCAACCGCGCTCTGCGTGTTGCCAGCGCATAAGGGCTTCGAATCCCACTAATTGACCAGTAGCCAGATCTACGATCGGTTGATAATGCATAGAAATTCCACCTGAAACTAGAGCATGCCCGAGTTCCTGGACAAGACTGAATCGGCTCGAGGTTCTCTCCCGCATTTCGGGAACGAATTTTACGTACCTCGCTTTGCCCTGCCGCTTTGCTTCATACATTGCTGTATCAGCACCCTGAAGTATCCTGGTGTCAAAGTCTTCTCCGCTAGCACTCTCGAAGGAAACAACCCCGATGCTCGCTCGCTGTTCTACCATTGTCCCGACAATCGCAAATGGCTCGACGAAGACGTCCAAGAGCCGCTGGGCTAGCTCGTCAGCCTCAGTCTCGCAATCACAACCCTCTGCGACGTAAACGAACTCATCACCACCGAAACGGTAAAGAGTGTCGGTAGGGCGGACGATAGCACTGATGCGCATCGCGACTGCCACTAGGAGTTGATCCCCAACCTGGTGTCCCAGGGTATCGTTGATTCCTTTGAAGTCATCGAGGTCCAGGAGGAGCAACAGACCTCCACCGCCATCTCGAAGAGCCCCGTGATATGCCCTAACGAGCCGGTCCCTCAGCAGTACCCTGTTCGGCAAGCCGGTCAGCGGGTCGTGCAGTTGTTGATGAGAAAGCTGCGCAGTAAGAGTTCTCTGCTCGGTGACGTCTCGTATCGAAGCGACGAGGTACGACGAGGAGTACTCGTCACTCTTGATGATTCCCGTCAAGATGACCCCGTAGATCACCTGACCATCTTTGTGCAGATAGCGCTTCGAATACTCCACCCGATCGACCTCGGACGATATAAGCCGACGATTCATCTCCCTGGTCAACGACAGGTCTTCCGGGAGAGTGATATCAGCGATGCTCAGCTTGAGCAGCTCCTCTTTGGAGTAGCCCAGCATCTCAGAAAATGACCGATTAACGTCGAGGAGCCTTCCATCCAGATCGGATATCGCCATGCCAGCGGTATTGTTTTCAAAAGCCAACCGAAAACGTCGTTCACTCTTGGCCAGCTCCTGGCCCGCCATAGACTCGACCTGCGTGGCATACTGCTCCGCCACGCTTCGGGCCTCCTCCGCTGCAGCCCTCGGGGTATCGTCACGGATCATCGCAATGGTCCAGAGTTCCTCTCCAAAGGGGAAAGGTGCGAGACCGATGTCGACCGGAAGAACGCTACTATCGTAACGCACAAGCGCGAGGTTCAAATTCAACCCGTGTTGTCTAACCATCGAGGCGGCCATGAAGTGCTTCCGCTGTCCCACGTGTACCACCCGGGCTTCTGGCGGTACCAAAACTTCGACGGTCTGATCGACCAGAGCTTCGTGAGGGTATCCGGAAAGACTCTCTAGACGCCGATTTACGTATCGGATAGAGCCGACCGAGTCTACAAGAGCTATTCCGTAAGGTAGTTCCTCGAAAAGGTGCTGCCAGGAGAGGGGATGGCCTTCGAAGTAGTCGATGACTCGCTCCTTCTCAGCTTCGAGAAGCTCTAGGGAAAGGCTATGCTCCTGTTCGAAACGGTAGCCGAGGAGGACCGATGTCGCCAGCACCGTTACAAAGATGCTCCACGCCCCCCACAACTCAAGGGTCGAATGAGGGAGTAACAGTTCCGATGGGAGTAGAACCGCAATGCCGACAATCGCTGTGCAGAACGACCCCACCAGGCCAAAAACCGTCCCCGCATAAGTTACCGGGACAAACAGCAGCAGGATCCAGACAAATCCTGGTACCGAAATCACGGAATGGTCCTGAGCGAAATCGAACACGAGGTGGACAAGAAAGACCCCGACCACCATAAGTTGGGCCATCCAGAACCGTCGATCTGAAATAGGTGGCTGTTTCAGGTTAGCAATGAGGCGCTTTGTGAGGCCCTCAGAATCGCCTCCAGCAAGCTGCCCTTCAACATCCATGTATCTATCCCCCGCTTACCCACCTGGTCCCCTCACGTTAGCCAGCAGCAATTCCCGCTCTCGCTAAAAACTCCTTAGCGAGGAAGCGCAGTGCTCGCCTCCAACCAGGCGCTATAAATATTGAAATATTAAGTCTCTTCGGTACTTTAACTCGCGCACTTGATTAGGGCGTTTCAGCAAAATCAAGATTTGTATTTGTAGCACTCAACTCCAGGTGAGAACTTGAATAGTTTCTCCTCCGCACTTCCTCCCCGTCGATTAACGTGATCGATGCATGGTCAATTAGAAAAATAAATTAGAAAAATAATGTTAGCACCAATCGCTGCTACCGATATGGTAGATGGCTATCTCGCCGCGGAACCCTAGATTCACTGCTTTGAATGGTCTCGTTGGCCCTACCTTTTATCGGCCAGCGTCCTAGTTCAAGC
Source organism: Thermoplasmata archaeon (assembly GCA_021836665.1). The sequence goes on along the minus strand of JAKBHQ010000405.1, from coordinate 1,858 downwards.
GACATCAGCGGCTAGACCAGCACTTCATCAGGTAGATCTCCGAGGTCATCCCTCTTGGTCGAGTGACTCGTCTCGTAGTAACGTGCCGAGCCTCCGAGTGAATAGACAAAGGCCAGTAGCTTGGCGACAGCCAAGAAGAACTGAGGGGGGATTTGGGTGCCGAGTTCGCACGAGCGATGAAGAGCCCTGGCGAGGATTGGATCCCTGACGACCGGCACGCTCCACTTAGCGGCCTCCTTTTTGATCGCTAAAGCGACAAACCCGGCTCCCTTTGCGACGATAATCGGAGCAGGAGACCTCTTTGGGTCGTAGGAGATGGCCACTGCGTAATGAGTTGGGTTTACCACAACGACGTCGGCCTTCTTGACCGAAGTCATCATCCTCCGCCTGGCCAGTTTTATCTGCATCGACCGAATACGACCCTTTACCGTTGGGTCTCCCTCCGATTGCCGTGATTCGTCCTTGACCTCCTGCTTGGACATCATCAAGCTCTTAGTCAATATCCGTTTTTGTCGACCGAAATCTATTAGCCCAAGGATCAATCCGAAGAGTGCCACGGTCCTCAAAAGTGACATCGCTCCGGTGGTCGCCATGGTCACCGAGTCATACATCGAAAGCTGTCCGGAAGATAGTTCCTTGATCCTGCTGGCGAGGATTAGATAGGCAACAAAGAGGATCACCACCATCTTCAGGACCGATTTGCCTGTCTCCATCATTCCGGTTGGCGAGAATACCTTCTTGAAGTAACTGCTTGGCTTTAGCTTTGAAAACTTAGGAATCAGCAGACTGAGGTTGAGGGAAAACCCTATCTGGGCAAAGTTGATGACTAGGACGAGGATAGTTGCAAAGACACCGAAGATTCCGATTGCTGTGGCGAAATCCGAGAAGCCCTTTCCCAGCTGACCAAGTGCATAGCGCGGAGTCAGCGAGTCCGCATTTATCTGGCCCACTGAGACAAAAAGCGAAGTGATCTTGGGGGCGATGGACTTGAAGACCATTGGAATCAGATAGGAAGACAGCAGCAGCAGCCCCCATAACGAAAGCTCCTGGGACTTTGCTATCTGCCCCTTCTTCTTGGCGTCACCCCTCTTTTTGGCGGTTGGCTTTTCGGTACGCCCATCCCTCTCCGACATCCGCTAGCCCCCTACCAGATCCCTCTCGGCAATGAACGCATAGCGAAGACCCTCGGAAAGGATCGCCGGCAGAAGTGTCAAAGACAAAAAGATCAGCACCAAGGATAGGAGGATCTGCAAGGGAAAGGCAAACATCATCGCGTTGAGTTGGGGAGCAACTTTTACCAATATGCCGAGGACTATCTGGGATAGAAACATTACCGCGAGAACCGGGACCGCAATCTGAAAGGCCGCCCCAAAAAATATCGTCACCCCTTTGACCACCACGTCAAGCCCAAGATTTGGATTGGTAATTGCACTGGTGCCCATCGAGCGCACCAGGCCGCCCACCACTATCGTGTCTCCGCCCGAACTGAATAGCAGTGTGACTGCGAGCAACTCGTAGAACTGACCGAAGGCGGTTACCTGATTTAGACCCAGAGGATCCATCGACGGAGGTGGGGAGAAGCCTCCGAATAGGCCTAGTACCGAGCCCGCACTCTGGGCGGTATTGACGAAGACCGTGACCATGAAGCCAAGTAGCGCACCCATCAACGCCTGGATGATCAGTTCACCGATGAATGCCACCGATGAATCGAGCGGGAGTGCGGTCGAGGAGGCGATATGAACCATCCCAAGGGCCAAGGCGGCTGCGATCCCCGCTTGTACGGTCTTTGGGACCAACGGTGAGGCAAAAGGGAGGGCCATCATCACAAATCCAGTGGAGCGCGCCAAGGCCAAAAGGA
>JAKBHQ010000239.1 GCA_021836665.1 Thermoplasmata archaeon | reverse complement strand
CGTTATCGGTGTTTGCGGTTTTGAGCCGCTTCTGGCCAAGGTTACTGACTCACTCGCTAACAACTTCGGGTACCTCTCGGTGGCAATCTTTCTTCCTACCGAGACAGGGTTGGAGATCAATTCGCCGAGCGGTAAACCTCTCACCCAGAAGGAGATCTCCCTGGTAGTTCCCGACCGACCTAGGCCGGCGAGTTTATTCAACCTCGAAACCGAGGACGGCAACAAGCTAAATGTGCTCGCCATGGAGACCCTGTCACACCCGGTCGGACTGCTCGTAGTCAAAGGCGGTACGGGAAGCCCGCACGAGATCGAGCTCTTAAAGACCTTTGCAAACAGCGCAGCCCTAGCGATAGACCAGGCGCTTCTGCGCGAGAAGGCGAGGAGGACCGAGGAGTTGGAGGAGTTGGATAACTGGCGCCGCGCCCTTTTGGGTTCCGTCTCTCACGATCTCAAAACCCCTTTGGCCTCGATCAAAGCATCGCTTTCCGCGCTGGTAGAATTAGGAGATCAGCTGAGTCCTTCGGAGCGAGAAGAACTCCTGACGACCTCCGAGGCGCAGACCGATCGACTCGATCGTCTAGTCAGTAACCTGTTGGACATGGCACGCATAGAGGCCGGGGGATTCAGAGCAGATCTCCAACCCACGGCGATCTCTGAGGTAGTAGATTCGGTAATTACTTCAAGATCCTCCTTCAAACCCAGGATTGTCCTCGACCTAGCTAAGGATCTTCCTTTGGTTCTTGCGGATTTCACCCTTCTTCACCAGGCCTTGGGAAATCTCGTCGACAACGCAATCCGAGCCGGTTCCGACGGCGAACCGATTGAAATAACCGCCAAGCAAGAAGGCGGCTGGCTAAAAATATTTGTAAGTGATTCGGGGCGCGGAGTAGATAAATCAAGCTGGGAAAGTGTTTTCGATATCTACGAAAAGGGAAAGGCTTCTCAGGGATCCGGCCTCGGACTGGCCATAGCCAAGAGCTTCGTTCTCGCGCAGAGTGGACAGATTGGAATCGTTGACGGAGCCGCAGCTGGTATCACCAAGCTGAAGGGTGCTACCTTTTTTATCTCTCTTGGATACTACGATCCAACCACTTCTGTGATCTTGGAGGGCTCTAGTTGAAACCAAAGAGGGTCTGAGTTGGCAAAGATACTACTAATCGACGACGACAAGAGTCTTTTGAGGGCGTTAGAAATCGCCTTGTCGGCTCGCGGCCATGAACTCAACTCCACCATCTCCGCGAGACAAGGTATTGATCTAGTCGCACTGTTCCAGCCCGATGTGGTAATCCTTGATCTCGGACTCCCTGACCTTGACGGAGTCCAGGTCGTAAAGGAGCTAAGGGGTTGGACCCAGGTTCCAATTCTGGTCTTGTCGGCCTCAGGCGACGAAAAGAGGAAGGTCCAAGCTCTAGACCTTGGAGCGGACGACTACGTCACCAAGCCATTTGCAATGGCCGAACTCGAGGCCCGAATACGGGTTGCACTAAAACACGCTTCAACGAGAACCCCCAAAATGGATGTATCCACTATCAAAATTGGAGATCTCGAAATCGACATTCCCTCGAGGTCGGTACTAATCGGAACTCAAAGCGTCGAACTCACCCAGAAGGAGTTTGATCTCGTCGCGTATCTTGCCAAGAATGCCGGCAAGGTGTGCACCCATCAGATGATCCTGCGAGAAGTTTGGGGATCTGGGCTCGGAGATCAAGCCCACTACCTTCGGGTCTACGTGAGTCGAATAAGGAAAAAGTTATTCGACGAAGAGGCCGAACTCGTAAGGACGATCCCCGGAGTCGGCTACCAGCTAACCGGAAAATTTCGAGACTAGGCCGGCCGGCCGGAAAATTTCAGGTCTGTGCAACTAATGGTGTCTGTGACAAATTAGATTCCATTTCTGCCTTCGAGTCCGTTGACATTGCATTGACACTATTGGCCACTCTATTTATGAAGTGTTGACAACTCCTGACTTAGTTTTTATTCATGGCGGATCTACTTTCGATATTCGGTTTTGTAGTCTTCGTCGCCGCAATGCTCGGATTTTCAAAATTTTTGGAGAAGGCATGACGGCGACCGACTTAGTCCTATTAGTTGTGGCGGTACTGACCTTCGGCTACCTTTGCGTTGCCTTAATTCGTCCGGAGAAGTTTTAAATGTCCACGGCCTGGACCATTGTGGCCCTAGTGGTGGCCTTAGGAATTTCCTGGAAATTCATAGGAAGCTACATGGAAGCGGTCTATGAGCGACGGGTAAATTGGCTCAGATTCATCGAAAGGCCCATCTATCGAATCTGTGGGATCGACGATCAGCTCGAGCAGGGCTGGAGACGCTATGCGACATCCCTCGTGGTTTTTAGCGGCGTCGCCCTTGGCTTTACCTACCTCATCCTCCGGCTGCAAGGGCATTTGGGTCTAAATCCACTCCATCAGCACGGGGTGACTCCAGCGTTAGCCTTCAACACCTCGGTCTCATTCGTAACCAATACAAACTGGCAGAACTATTCGGGTGAGACTACGATGAGTTTCTTCTCCCAGATGATAGCGCTCGCTTCCCAAATGTTTATTTCGGCGTCGGTCGGAATGGCGGTGGCGGTCGGCCTAGTTCGAGGATTCAAAAGGCAGCACTCTAAGACGATAGGCAACTTCTGGGTCGATTTAACCAGGGGGATCCTCTATATCCTCCTTCCCATCGCTTTTATAGCTTCAATAATCTTTGTCGCTCAGGGTGCAGTTGATACACTAAGCGGATCGATCTTCATCCATAATCCCCTCGATGGCTTCAAGCAGCTGATACTTTTGGGTCCGGTCGCTTCAATGGAGGCGATCAAGGAGTTAGGTACCAACGGAGGGGGATTTTTCAACGCCAACGGCGCCCACCCCTTTGAAAACCCAACCGGCCTCACCAATATTTTGTCCATCTACCTAATCCTTTTGATCCCGGTAGGACTCACCTACACCTTTGGAAAGATGGTTGGGTCAACAAAGCAGGGGCTCGCTCTGCTGACGGCGATGGCGATCTTCTTTTTCTCCTTTATGGCGATTGGGCTATCGGCGGAACAACACACCACCGTGGCCGTTGCCAAAGCGGGAATCACCCATTCGGTATCTGGAAACATGGTGGGTAAGGAGAGTCGCTTTGGGGCGTCTTCTTCGGTTCTCTACAACGTCGCTTCCACCCAGACGTCGACCGGGTCGGTGAACTCGTCGCTGGACTCTTACACCCCTATTGGGGGCCTGACAGCAATGGGTGGGATGATGCTCGGCGAAGTAACCCCAGGTGGGGTTGGATCGGGCCTATACACGATCCTTCTATTTGCGATCGTCACCGTTTTCGTTGGCGGACTAATGGTGGGTAGGACTCCGGAATACCTTGGAAAGAAGATTCAGGCTAGAGAGGTCAAACTAGCGGCTATCGGGGTGCTGATAATGCCGATTACGGTACTGGTCGCATCGGGAATTGCGGTCTCTCTCTCCCAGGGTAGGGCGGGTGTACTAAATCCCGGTCCCCATGGGTTTTCGGAAATCCTCTACGCCTTTACGTCCCAGGGCAATAACAATGGTTCCGCATTTGCGGGGCTGTCGAGCAACACTGCCTTTTATAACATTGCTGGGGCGATAGTCATGCTTATCGGCCGATTCGGAGTAATCCTCCCGGCTTTAGCCTTGGGAGGTGCACTCGCCGAGAAAGGCGTGGTAGCGCCCTCCCTGGGAACTTTCAGGACCGACTCGATCCTGTTCTGCGGACTACTCGTCGGGGTAATCCTGATCATTGGGGGATTGACATTCTTCCCCGCACTTTCATTGGGTCCGCTAGCCGAGCAACTTAGTCACGGGAGGCTGTTTTGAACACTGCTCTAGCTGAACCGGTCGAAACCAAAAAGAGTGGGATGGGTGGCAAAAGGCCGCTCTTCGAGAAGGAGATAGTCTTACCCGCTCTAATCGAATCGGTTAAGAAAGTCAATCCAAAGGTCCAGATCAAGAATCCGGTGATGTTTGTCGTCCTCATCGGGACCGTCGTCGTGGCTTATAAGGCGATATTCTCTCCAAGCCTCTTTTCAATAAGTGTCGCCATTTGGCTCTTCTTGACCGTTCTGATGGCTAACTTTGCCGAGGCGATGGCCGAGGGAAGGGGTAAGGCCCAGGCTAATTCGCTTCGCAAGATGCAAACCGACACGCAGGCGAGGCTTATTAGTGCGGACGGAATCGAGACCCTCGTGATTGCCTCAGATCTGAAAAAGGGCGATCAAGTCGTATGCGAGGCGGGCGACATAATCCCCTCTGACGGCGAGATTACCGAAGGGGTCGCCTCGGTCGACGAG
>JAKBHQ010000510.1:3517-4323 GCA_021836665.1 Thermoplasmata archaeon | reverse complement strand
GATCTAACCTCGGCCTATCTGGCAAAATGCTAGAGTCGTGAAGCTCACCGAGGAGACCGCCGAGACTACCTCAATACAATTTGAACCCGAGTTCCCTTCAGAGTTCTCTCCCGGCCAGTACTATAACGTTCGTATTTCCGTTCCTGGCCGACCGCGCCCGATACAACGGGCTTACTCCATCGGATCATCTCCTTTTCCGGACTCCTCTAAATTTGAGATCACCGTTAGAGAAGTTCCGCTTGGCCTAGTTTCGCCGCGACTAACTCGGGAACTTCGAGTAGGTGATATCGTATCGATAAGGGGCCCACACGGCAATTTCACATGGAACGAAAACGATGGCGGTCCTTCTCTTTTGATCGCGGCCGGTAGTGGTGTTGTTCCTTTCATGTCCATGATTCGATATGCAAACACGAAGAAACTTAATATTCCAATGCTTCTGCTTTTCTCTTCGAAAACCGACGAATTAGTTATTTATGCTGATGAACTAGCTGATCTTCAAAAGGAAAACGGTTGGCTCAAAGTAGTGCATACCTTTACTCGCTCTCCCGGGCATCCCGGGTCTCGATACCATCGTCGCATCGATGGAATGATGATTAAAGAATGCCTAAGGGAACTCTGCGGAGACCCGGCAAAAGCAATCGGCTACGTTTGCGGCTCGCCTGACTTGGTCGATATGGCACAAGCTACCCTTTTGGATGCTGGGTTGAAAGACGATCGAGTGCGAGTCGAAAAGTATGACTGAAGATTTCTGAATATTGAAGGGAAATTTAGAGCGTTCTGGACGAGCGAGGCCACTAAGCATTCCG
>JAKBHQ010000510.1:0-3507 GCA_021836665.1 Thermoplasmata archaeon | reverse complement strand
TCTAATATTAGCCAAATACGGCGAAGACTTGTATTGCTTACCTACCTGACTACCTTGGCGTTTCTCCTGATAGGAAGTTTCAAGCAGATACTAAATGATGGTCATTATCATTGGCCTCGCATTCGAGGATCCCTCAAATTGTGCGGTTAGGATCTGAGTTAGATGAAGACCTACCTCGACCAAATCATGAAGTGGCATCGCGCAAGGGCAGAGAATGACAAGCGGGACTTTGCGGATCTGCTCAGCCTAACCTTGGATCTTCCGCCGACTAGGTCTCTATCGAAGGCCCTTAAGGCGGAGCACGGAGTATCGATAATCGCCGAAGTCAAGCGTAAGTCCCCTTCAAAAGGTGAGTTGGCTCCTAACCTGTCAGTCGCAGACCAGGTCAAGAGGTATGACCTAGGTGGGGCGAGGGCTATATCAATCTTGACAGATAGTGAGTTTTTTTCTGGTTCCTTAGATGACATAGCTTTAGCGAGGGCTGCCACGAACCTCCCTATCCTACGCAAGGACTTCACGGTATCAGAACTCGATGTTTTGGACGCCAGGCTAATTGGAGCCGACGCAGTCTTGCTTATCGCTGCGGCACTGACTCCTGACGAAGTTCAAAGCTTTTCTAAAGTCGCCCATAGCGTTGGACTAGAAGTTTTATTGGAGATTCACGATTCTGAAGAGCTGGCGCTCTTGGAGGATTCAGCCGTGGATGTTGTCGGTATAAATCAACGAGACCTGATGACGTTTGAAGTGGATACATCGAGATCGATACGACTGAGTGGAGAGATTCCAGCTGGATTGGTAAAGATAGCGGAGTCCGGAGTGAGCAGTCCCGAGCAACTAAGAGTACTGTCTAGGGCCGGGTTTGACGGCGCACTTGTCGGAGAAGCCCTAATGCGCGCAGAACTTCCCGAACAACTACTCCGTGTTTTTATTGCGGCGGGCAAAGGTTTCTGATGCCAGTATTTGTCAAAATATGCGGCATCACCAACGAGTCGGATGCTCTCTTGGCTGTGGCGCTAGGAGCTGATGCCCTTGGCTTTATTTTTGCGCCATCAAAAAGGCAGGTTAATGAGCGAATAGTGTCCGAGATCGTTCATCAGCTACCGGCATCAGTATTGACATTTGGAGTATTTGTCAATGAGAGGCCCGAAGAGGTCGCCAAACTAGTGAACAGAATTGGACTCAGCGGAGCTCAACTGCACGGCAACGAGGGACCGACGGCAACGAACTATGTTTCAGATCGGGTTCGTTATGTGATAAAAAGTTTTCCCGCTGGCCACTCTCAGCTAAGAAACCTAAACGCCTATCGAATCTGGGCGACTTTGGTCGATAGCTCAGATCCCGGTTCTGGTTCCGTCTTCGACTGGTCGTTGGTTGAAGGAATGTCGCCAGAGCGACGCATGCTGCTTGCGGGTGGACTTAATGCCGAAAACGTGGCCGTTGGAATTGAAAGGGTTCGACCTTTTGGTGTAGACGTTGCCACTGGCGTGGAGGCCAGTCCAGGTAAAAAAGACCCGACCAAATTGAGGGCTTTTATCAAAAACGCAAAAGCCGTCGAATTTGATGAGCAGGATTTCGGTCATTTGAATGGCGATTTAACAGAAGATACACCTTATAACTGGGAGGAGTCGGATTGAACGTAATGGGTAGGCCAACATCGAGGGGTCGTTTTGGAGAGTTTGGTGGAGTTTACGTTCCTGAATCGCTGATCGCAGCGTGCTCGGAGTTGGAGGAGGCTTTCGAATCCTCGTGGATCGACCCAGAGTTTCGATCCGAGTATTATCGGATTCTTTCAAACTATGCCGGGAGGCCCACGCCCCTGACCTTTGTCAAAAGGCTTTCGGAGAAGCTGGGAGTAGAGATCTATCTGAAGCGAGAGGACCTCAATCACACTGGATCGCACAAGATCAATAACGTGATTGGGCAAGCACTTTTGACCGTGAGGATGGGAAAGAAACGGATAATTGCCGAGACGGGAGCTGGCCAACACGGTGTAGCCACGGCTACGGCAGCTGCGCTGTTCGGACTCGACGCAACTGTTTTCATGGGCGAGGTCGACGTAAAAAGACAGGAACTCAACGTTTTCAGAATGAAACTTCTTGGGACTGAAGTGGTTCCAGTGTCTTCAGGTTCAAAGACTCTAAAAGACGCAATAAACGAGGCGATGCGCGACTGGGTCGCTAATGTCCAATCTACTCACTATTGCATAGGGTCAGTAATGGGGCCTCATCCTTATCCGTATATGGTTCGAGAGTTTCAACGGATCATTGGAGATGAGGCACAGGCACAATTCAACGAGGAGATCGGCCGAGACCCGGACTTTGTGGTGGCTTGTGTCGGGGGCGGTTCAAATGCCGCAGGCACCTTCGCTGGTTTCGCTTCGAAGGAAAATACCAGGCTCGTTGGAGTTGAGCCTTCAGGTGGTGCTGCAATAGGCAGAGGCACACCAGGGATAGTGCACGGAATGAGGACTATGCTGCTGCAAGATGAGTTTGGACAAGTCAGCGAGGCGCAATCCGTATCTGCTGGCCTTGACTACCCTGGCGTAGGCCCCGAGCATTCATTTTTGCACTCGATCGGAAGGTCTGAGTACTACCAGGTCGATGATGATGAAGTCCTCGAAGCGACGATGGTTCTGTCGCGGTCGGAGGGGATAATCCCAGCATTAGAGCCGGCCCACGCTATAGCATGGGTTCTGAGGGAAGCGGGGAAGATCATTCCCTTCGGATCTAAGGTAGTTGTCACCATGTCCGGCAGAGGCGACAAAGACGCAAGCGTAGTTGCTGAATTATTGAAGGACAAATTGGCGTGACCCTTTCATTATCCTCTCATTTGAATCCGAAGAAGAACCAGTCAAAGAAGATTCTCGTACCTTATATCACTGGTGGTCTCGACGATAATTGGCTAGAAGTCTTGGAGGCGGTGATAGCGGCTGGTGCCGACGCTGTCGAAATAGGAATCCCGTTTTCGGATCCAATTATGGACGGCCCAGTGATTCAAGAAGCATCTCAGAAGGCGATTGAGGCGGGGGCTACACCGTCGAGCATCCTTGGAGCCTTGGCTAAACAGAGCTTCGGTGCCCCTCTAGCCGTCATGACCTATTTCAACATCGTTCACCATGCCGGCTTGGAACGCTTTGCAGGCTGGCTAGACGAGGCCAAAGTTGGCGGAGTAGTGCTACCTGACCTTCCTATCGAAGAGATGGGGGACTGGAGAGCGGTCGCAAAATCTCACAAGATTGAGACGGTTCAGCTTGTCGCACCCACCACCCCAGACGCTCGAGCAAGGATGCTCTGCCAAGAGGCAGAAGGCTTCGTTTACGCTGTAGGAACAATGGGCGTGACCGGAGTGCGCAGTTCGTTGGCGGATTCTGCGACACTGATAGGTGGTCGACTTGGGGGTTTTTCAGACAAGCCCGTTCTGATTGGTATCGGTGTATCCAATGCAGATCAGGCGCAGCAGGCTGCGAAATCATCTGACGGGGTTATAGTCGGGTCTGCACTTGTCAGG
>JAKBHQ010000053.1 GCA_021836665.1 Thermoplasmata archaeon | reverse complement strand
CCTCTTGGGCTATGTCGGAACACCCGATGTCTGAAAGACTAGCTGAACTGAATAGACGTAGAAGCGAGGCACTGAACGCAGGTTCACCCCACGCTATCGAGCGTCAACACCAAAAAGGGAAGATGACCGCCCGAGAGAGGGTCGAATACCTCCTCGACGAAGGATCTTTCCAAGAGCTCGACATGTTGGCCCGGCATAGGGCGCATGGAATGGGCCTAGACGATACTCGTCCATATACCGATGGCGTGATAACCGGTTTTGGGACGATCGACGGCAGGAGAGTTTGCATCTTCTCGCAAGACTTCACCGTATTTGGCGGTGCACTTGGAGAGGTATTCGCCGAGAAGATCCATAAAGTCATGGACCTCGCCAGTTCGGTCGGCGTGCCGATGATCGGTCTCAACGACGGTGCAGGAGCGAGGATACAAGAGGGAGTTGTATCCCTCCACTCCTATGGGGGAATCTTTAGACGCAACGTCAAAAGTTCCGGGGTAATACCGCAGATAAGCGTGGTCCTGGGGCCATGTGCTGGTGGGGCAGTTTACTCTCCAGCAATGACTGACTTCATCTTCATGGTCAAAGAGACCTCACACATGTTCATCACCGGACCCGACGTCGTCAAGACGGTCACCGGTGAGGAAGTCACCCTCGAGGAGCTCGGCGGCGCGATGAGCCATGCTACAAAATCTGGCGTGGCAACTTTTGTCCTAGACGACGAGAAGTCCTGCCTCGACGAGGTTAAGTACCTGCTTGGCTTCCTGCCCGCCAACAATATGGAGGAACCCCCCTATCAGCCTTCGGGCGACGATCCCGAGAGGTTGGTTCCCGAACTCTCAACCATGATGCCAGCGAGTCCAAACCAACCTTACGACATGAAGAAGGTAATATCGCTGGTTCTCGACGACGGAGACTACCTAGAGTACTTCTCGCATTGGGCCCAAAACATCACCTGCGGTTTCGGTCGTATAGACGGCCACGTGGTAGGGATAGTCGGTAATCAACCCGCAGTCCTCGCCGGAGTATTGGACATAGACTCCTCCGAAAAGGCGGCTAGGTTCGTAAGGACCTGCGACTCGTTCAATATTCCGATTGTGACTTTCGTCGACGTTCCCGGCTTTATGCCCGGAGTAGACCAGGAGTACGGAGGGATCATTCGCCACGGGGCAAAGCTGCTCTATGCCTACTGCGAAGCTACGGTACCGCGAGTACAGATCATCACCAGAAAGGCCTACGGCGGGGCTTACGTGGTTATGAATTCAAAGAGCGTTGGGGCCGACCTAGCCTACGCCTGGCCCTCTGCGGAACTTGCAGTTATGGGCCCACAGGGGGCGGTTGAAGTCCTCCACCGAAGGGAAATAGCCGGCTCAGACGACCCGGTCTCACGTCGGCTTGAACTCGTCGAAGAGTACACCGAGCGTTATGCGAATCCCTATGTCGCCGCAGAAAGGGGATTCGTCGACGATGTCATCGATCCCCAGGAGACCCGTAAGGTCCTCGTTCAGGCGCTCAAGATACTCAGGACCAAGAGGGAAGATCTGCCGAGAAGAAAACACGGCAACGTCCCGCTGTAAGAGTGATCACCAGCTACAGACCCCAAAATGGAGGTTCAATGGAAACTGAGATTCCTACCGATCAAGAGGCAATTGCGGCGATCACCGCCGCTTATTCGATGATCGCTCTCTCCACAAATTCCGCGGATGTGATCGGCCCGAGAACTGACCCCACGACATGGAGATTTTCAGCTCGGTGGTGGGGTTTGCCCACGACATACGAGAGGCCGAGGCCCTCGCTAATTCGTTAAACGGTCACACGCTAACCAGCAGGAGTTTATAAACCAGGCCAAAGCCAAAAAGGGGCCATTGGCGGCTGTAGCAACTTCGGATAAGCCATTTCGGATCGAGCTTCTCCTTCTCACTTGTGAGAAAACCTAAGCTCGCACCACCTGGATTGCTGTCAGTTGTTGGGGCCCTGGGGAGCGACTATTACCAGTCCGAGACCTGGAAGTGCCAGGTTGGTGACGGCCTTCTCCATAGCCTCGGTCGCTTTAGTTAGTATCGTTACCGGGTCCATGCCGTGAGTCGGGTAGCTTGCTACACCCGCCGAAACCTTGAGGATTCTGTCGTCTCCATATTTGGACTGTGCTATTTGAATCCGCTCCGCGGTCCATGCGCCCCCGTCCTCGTCCGTATCGTCGAGTATCAGGCCGAAAACAAGATTTGAAAGCCGGCAGACAATGTCTGCTTCCCTGACCGTACGGCTCAATAAGACGGCAAACTTCACGATTAGCTGGTCATTGTCGTATTGGCTCTGGATCGAATTGTCGAAGGTGAGTCGAATTAGTACCACCGTGACCGGCCAGAGCCTCCGTCTTGCCGTAGCCACCTTTGGAATCAACACCGCGTTGAAGAATTCGCCATTTTGCAGGCCCGTAACCGGATCCATTACCGCAGATTTCACAGATTCTGATGCCAAAGATATAAGTTGTGAATCCTTTTCAGACTCATCATCGCCCCTTCTCACCCGGAGATCTGACACCAATAACACAGATACGGCGGCGGCGGCACACAACCATGCCCCAATAAGCAACGAGGTCTGCCCGAGGGCGACACCCGAGATCGCGACGGCGCCACTGGCAACCAATAGCCCTATTGAGGTGTATCGCCTTCTCACCATTACACTCTTATCGGCAGCATTGGAAAAACATTGACACGACAGTGGATCTTCGGTTTATGTATTCAATTCATGTATTCAATTCATGTATTCAATGTCTGGGTTCGTTGTAGAACTGTCAGCTCAAGCAGGTCTTGCATTATCTGCGAAATCTCAAAATCTTTAGGGGTATAGATCCGGGCGACCCCCGCTTCTACGAGTACCTTTTGGTCAGCCTCTGGGATGATCCCACCCACGACGACCGACGCGTCGGATCCCTCACTAGCAAGTTCGGCGATGATTTGCGGTACGAGTTCCATATGCGAGCCCGAAAGGATTGAGATCCCAACCAGATCCGCGTCTTCATCACGGGCCGCTACCGCAATCTGGTGGGGCGTCAAGCGTATTCCTTGGTAAATCACTTCAAATCCGGCGTCCCTTGCCGCTACGGCAATCTGTTCGGCGCCATTGGAATGGCCATCTAAGCCGGGCTTCGCTACGAGTAACCTGGGGGGACCGCCATCTAACGAACGTGCGGAGGCTGCAAGGTCCTTCAGTACGCTTTCTCTCTTGCCGTATCCGCCGACTACCCCGGTGGGTGCCCGATATTCACCAAAGACCTCTCTTAGTGCAGATGCCCATTCGCCGGTAGTTCCGCCGGCCAAGGCCAGTTGTATGGTCGCCTCCATCAGGTTCTCGTCTGACCTAGCCGCAGCCTTGAGGGCTTCTAACCTCTCTTTGACCTCACCGGAGTCTCGCTGTTGGCGCCAAGCCTCCACCGAACAGATCATTTCCGCCTCGACCTTTGGGTCGATAACCAAGTGGGTGCCGAGTTTTGACTCGCTCAGAGGAGATGGCTCGCTGTTGACGAATCGGTTGACGCCCACTACTGCGAGCTCACCCTTCTCTATCTTCGAAGTCCTCTCGGACTGGCTACTTACCAACCTCGCTTTGAGTTCGTCGATGAAAGAGAAGACCCCACCCGCTTCCAGTATCTCGTCGAGTTCAACGGTCGCCCCATCGACGATCTCCTTTACCAGGGAATCCATGACAACCGAGCCTTCGAATATGTCTGGGTAGTCGAGGAGATCGGTCTCGAGGGCCAAAATCTGCTGTATTCTCAGCGACCACTGTTGATCCCAGGGTCTGGGGAGTCCGAGGGCTTCATTCCACGCGGGCAACTGAAGTGCCCTAGCCCTGGCATCTCGTGACAGTAGTACGCCCAACGACTCAAGTACGATCCTCGGCACATTATTCTCTGGCTGCTGCTCCGTTAGACCTAGCGAGTTGACCTGCACACCGTAACGGAAACGTCTCAGCTTCTCGTCGGCCACGTGGTAGCGCTCCTGGCAGATCTTGTCCCACATCACCTTGAAGGCGCGCATCTTCGCATTCTCTTCGATAAATCGAATACCCGCATTTACAAAGAAGGAGATCCTCCCGACGACTAGCGGAAACTCAGCCTCGGGAATCCTCCCGGACTCTTTTACTGCATCCAGGACCCCTACCGCAGTAGCTAGCGCGTAGGCTACCTCCTGCTTCGGGGTAGCACCAGCCTCTTGGAGGTGGTAGGAGCAGATATTTATCGGATTCCACTTCGGAACCTTGCCAACTGTGTAGGTAATAGTGTCGACTATCAGCCTCTTGGAAGCTTCTGGAGGAAATATGAAGGTACCCC
>JAKBHQ010000479.1 GCA_021836665.1 Thermoplasmata archaeon | reverse complement strand
CACTACAGTCCTACACGCGTCGGAAGTGGAAAGGGCATGTCTAGTTGTAAGGCCGCGCTCCTTGATGAATCTCGACGACAGGTCGAGCACCATCGGGTGGGATATGACAGAGGTAAACACCTCCTGACCAGTTAGGCCGAAGCAGGCAATTCCCTCGGCGAGGACCACCTCACCCTGAATCCTGACGTTGGTGGAACCGAAGATCAACCTGTCCAAGATGGTGGTCATCTCACCGTCGGTCGAGTTCTCCATAGGCAGGATTCCGTAACACCCAGGGGTGTTGTTGACGGTCTGGATCACCTCGGTCACAGATGGCATGGGAAGCGGCTCATATTTGCCGATAGAGTCGAAAAGTTCGATGGCACGGTAGTCAGACGTCCCCTTCGGGCCGGTGAAACAGACCAGCATCTCGCTATCGAACTCCACTTACCTCTCCTTTTGTATGAACGTAAACCTACCAATAGCCTAGGGTGGCCGCAGCTCGAAGAACAGTGGAGTTCGACACTTCCGGACCAATTCCCAAACCCCGATCTAGAACCACTACCGTGGAGAGAAGTGGCGTTCGGAGACTGGAGTCGCAGTGGGTGGATCAGAACAGAACATGGGACAGTCCGATCAGCGAAAGGTCAGATTTCCCTCTCGGGTCGGAATCTGGACTACGACCCTCGACCTCGTGGACCCTGGCGAAGCCAGAGAGATTGCCACCGAGATCGACGAGCTGGGATACGGCTCGATCTTCTTCGGAGAGGCATACGGTCGGGAAGCCTTCACAAATGCATCGCTGCTACTTAACGCAACCGAAAATCTGGTGGTGACGACCGCTATCGCAAACATCTATGCAAGGGACGCAATGGCGGCCAACGCAGCGTCTCGAACCCTCGATGCGGCCTTTCCGAACAGGTTCATCATGGGACTGGGTGTAAGTCACATGCCCCTCGTGGAGCGTTTCAGGGGACACCGGTACGAAAGTCCCGTCGCTACCATGAGCGACTACTTGGAGAAGGTTGACTCTGCAACCTTTTTGGCCAACGGATTGAAAACACGTCCCAAGAGGGTGATTGCCGCACTCGGTCCCAAGATGCTGGATCTGGCACGTAGCCAAGCAGACGGTTCCCACCCGTACCTGGTCACGCCCGAGCACACCGAGATGGCGAGATCGGCACTGGGACCTGACCACATGCTGCTCGTCGAACAAGCAGTGGCCCTTACCGACGATGAGGATGACTTTCTAGCCCGTGCGCACGCCCACCTCGAGTTCTACACCGGACTGCCAAATTATCGAAACAACTGGACCAGACTTGGATTCGAAGAGTCAGACTACGTTAGGGGCGGCTCACGTCGACTCAAAGACGCACTCGTTGTACGCGGCGGAGTCGACGCAGTAGTACGTAGGATCCGTGAGCATCTTGATGCCGGCGCCGACCACGTATGCGTGCAGTTCATCGGAAGAGATGGGCAGAGGCCACCGGTTGAGGATTGGCGCGCAGTGGCGCCCGAACTCATCGGGCTGTAACGTCGTAGGGTCGATCACGTGCAGGTCCGGCCAATTCTGATTGGACCTAGCTAACAACTAACCAACTGCTTAGTCCATAAGTTGGGCAGATTCCATACCTGACAAAGAGGTCAGATCCCCGTTTCCAATCTCGAATTCGATGCAGAAACGTATTCAATCACACTGCCATACCTAAAAACCCGCGCTCCAATTGACTGTGTTGCTCCGCATCCAGTACGGGTCCGTTCACCTACTCACCAGATGGGTGCACGTAATTGAACATCCAGCGCACTCCGAATCTGTCCAGACACGTACCCCAAGTCGCACCCCAAAACGTGTCCGAAAGCGGTGAGAACTCGGTTGACCCTTCGGACAGGGCATCGTACAAGCGTTGAGTCTCCTCCTTGGAGTCCGGTTCGAGCACAATCGTGGTATTGTTTCCCACCCGCAAATTGTGACCCATCGACTCCAACATGTCCGTCGCCATCAGGATGTGACCGGACAGGATGGGAAGCTCCATATGCATCACCATCTGCCTCTCAGCGCTAGATAGTGACTCGGCATCAGGATTCGAGTCGCCCATTCGAAGGATCGGTCCGAGGAACTCCGTACCGAAGACCGACCTGTAGAAGTTGAAAGCCTCCTCGGTATTTCCCATAAAGTTCAGATAGGTACTCACCCGTGCCACTAGCGGACCTCTTTCGAAGTACTGGCCTAGCCAATCAATTACGGGGAGGCCTTAGCAGACCCCCCAGATGCTGGATAGACCTCAGATTATGGTTTCCCACTTTATCACCCGTGAAATCATGAGATCAGCAAAGTACCCGCGGGATCTTCGGGAATGCCGTGCATTGCGAGACCATTCACATTTCCACAGGCTCTGCGAACTCAAAGAAACAGCGCCAATGTCGGTTTCGACACTAGATCTGTCTGATCAGTAAGCACCGACTAGGTGAATCTCTTTATCAGACGGGACCGGAGTGCCACACTAGCAGACAAACACTCAGCGGTGCCAAGTACCGATAGAAAACCTCTTTTGAGGCTCGATGCGAGCAGATCAGCAAACCGGCCGTCAATCCGAAACCACAAAACTCCTAATCGGATCTGACGGTTTCGCCCGATCAAAACCAACTTGTGCGACCCACGACCTATCCCAGACCATCCATCTGGCCGTGCCACCCCTAGCCCTTGTGAACTCGTAGGAGGAATGTGATGTGAACCCGGTTTCGCCTTCGACAGAGACCGCTCGGCCCTCTGTGCCAACCTCTAGTGAGACACTTTACACTGACAAATCAATGAGCTAAGAGGGCGGAGAAAGACCATCTCCAATGACCGTGACAACAACCAGTATTGGCGACACGAACATGCATAATGGTGCGATGATCAAACCAGTTACACCGAACCCGGAGGTGCTTGAGCGTTCATCTGGACGTCGACAGTTCTCGGCCAAGTACAAGGTCAGGATCCTCGCCGAGTACGACGGCTTGCCCCGCGGAGAAAGAGGGGCGATGCTCAGACGTGAGGGCCTCTACTCCTCTTTAGTTGCGACGTGGCGTCGCCAACGCGATGAAGGTGCCCAGGAGGCTCTGGCACGAGCCGCAGGTCGTCAAAAGACCGATCCCAGAGACCGTGAGATCACCAGCTTGAAGCGCGAAGTCGGCCGACTGGAATCTGAGTTAGACAAGTCGAGAAGGGTCGTCGAAATTCAGGGAAAACTCTCCGCGCTGTTAGAGACACTCGCCTCGGACAGCACCGCGGAGAACGGCGAGATGAGATGATCGACGAAGCAGTGGACCAACTCAGCCAAGTGGTGAGCAAGGGTGCAGCATTGTCGGCACTCGGAGTGGACCGGGCAACCTGGTATCGCCGGCACCGCTGCAGTGCGCCACCACCAAAGCCCGAACGAGTGGCTGTTCCCCAACCTCGAGCTCTCAGCGTTGTTGAGCGCAAGCAGATCAGGGCAACGCTTGAGTCCGACGAGTTCATAGACGAAGCTCCGGCCACGGTATACGCCAAACTCCTTGATCAGGGCGTATATCTGAGCTCGGTGTCGACCATGTATCGCGTACTGCGCGAACACGACGAAGTCCGTGAAAGACGTCGCCAGGCTACCCACCCTGCACACAAAAAGCCCGAGTTGATTGCCACCAAGCCCAATCAGATTTGGAGTTGGGACATAACAAAACTCCATGGGCCCGAAAAGTGGAGCTACTACTACCTCTACGTGATCCTCGATATTTACAGCCGCTACGTCACGGGCTGGATGTTGGCCCGAGCCGAACTCGCCGAACTCTCCAAACGACTGATGGATGAGTCAATTGCCTCTCAGGGTGTACCTAGTGGCCAACTCACGTTGCACTCCGACCGGGGATCACCGATGATCGCCAAACCAGTGGCGCACCTACTGGCCGACCTCGGAGTCACCAAATCCCACAGTCGGCCTCATGTGAGCAACGACAATCCCTATTCAGAGAGCCAGTTCCGAACCCTCAAGTACCGGCCCGATTTCCCCGATCGATTCGGCAGTTTCGAAGACGCGCAGGCCCACTGTCGACGCTTCATGTCTTGGTACAACGAACACCATCGTCACTCCGGTATTGGATATCACACCCCCGCCGATGTCCATTACGGACGAGCTGAAAAGGTTCGTAAACTACGTGGGGCAGTACTGCTTGACGCCTACGCAGAGCACCCCGAACGGTTTGTTCACAAAGTCCCCACACCACCGGCACTTCCGACCGTCGCGTGGATCAACCAACCGGAGAAAGAGACTACTGACTCACTAAATAATTGAAAGAATTGTCTCAAAAAACTTGACACGCGCCGTAGATGCCGTAC
>JAKBHQ010000443.1 GCA_021836665.1 Thermoplasmata archaeon | reverse complement strand
GCAACAGTAGTCTTGCCCACTCCGCCTTTGCCGGTAACTAGGCACACCGTGGCGCCCTTAGTTAAGTTGTAGATCTCGTCTGTCTTGTTCTCTTGGGTCACTCCATGGGATACTAGAGCATCTAGAGCACAAATCGTAGTAAAGCTCCCAACGACTTGAGCGATGTGCTGGGTCGGCCAACCCGGCACCGTTTGTTGACCGCCTTGAAGTGGTCAGGCGTCATAACCAAGGCGAGTTGATTAGCTGCATCTATAGCTCCATTGCTATCCCGGACTGCCGACGTGTTTACCGAAAGTCCTCGAAATCTCTCGGCTAAGGCCGGGAGGCCTCCATCACCAGCCCATAGTCAATTGCCAGCTAATCCACTAGCTCCATTGTTCGAACTCCGTTCTAGAAACGTGGGTCACCTAATGGGTTGCGATCGAAACAGCTACTTTTTGAATTGTGTTTTGTGTCGAAATGACGGCCCAGCTTGATTATCCTAGACCCGAGGTCTTATTATGCGAGCAGGGGATGGGGGGCCATTCCGGCTAGTACATCTTGTTGCACATTTGATCTGGGGAGGGCGAATGGGTCAGAGGATCGGGGCGGGGGTGTGGCGCGAAAACGCCGCTTGTAGGGGTTCATTTGGATCCCTGTTTTATCCTCCACAAAAGGGCGAGAAGCGCTCCGACCGTAAGTCTCGCGAGGAGCGGGCTAAGTGGATCTGCGCAAGATGCCAGGTGAGGCTCGACTGCCTCGATGAAGCCCTGGCTTCGAATGAATCTACCGGAATCTGGGGAGGGCTCAACGAACTCGAAAGGCGTGGTCTGGGTTTTGAAGGAAGCACCAGCTACGGGTTCGAGGAAGAATCATTCATCAAGTAGTCGCACCATGACCTATTCGCTCGAACGCGAGTAGGTCATGAATCCGTAGAGCAGGCAGAGGAATACTCCGACCGTGACTATATGAACCGACGTGCACCATAGGCAGATTGCCTTGATCAGCACCAGTTCAGAATAGACAAGCCAAAGGACGAATAGCACGCCCACGCCACTCATCGCTACGCGGATTGGCTCGAGCTTTGCTATTCTCCACGCCTGCGGAAGGCATATTGCCACCATGGCCAGGTAAAAAATGAGACCCAGCAGGGCGACTGGAACTCCTAATATATGTGACTCGGCAGAGGTCGTCACCTTCTGGCAGTTGATGGTGGCATTTTCTGGACACGCCAAGACGACACTAGCGCTGTAATGGGCGATGGTGAGGTAGATCGAGACCCCGAGCCCGAATAGCGACAGAATCAGGCTGGACGCCCGGAGCCAAAGCGGCCTTACTAGTTCAACTCTCTTATCAATCAACAAATCAGCTTCCTAATGTAGCTTCTATCTTTTTCATCAGAGGCGTTGTGCAGACATTAGACGGCTGATTGTTGGTAATTTTACATATCGTCGCCGTGATCATTGATGCCGTCTGGTCGATGCCCTGGGCCGGGAGGGTACTGGGATTCGACAAAGCACCCGCAATCGAATCCCAGGTCAGCCCACTGAGGATCTGTGGAGAATAAGAGGCACCGGCTATCCAGTACTTATTTCCAAAGTCGATAAATGGAATACTCTGGGCACTCGAACCGCTTGTCGCGGACGACAGTGCATTTAGTGCTGCCTGCTGGGACTTGTCCGGAGTTTGCAAAGTGGGATAGTTCCCGTTGACTAGCTGATTGGTAGTCGTCTCGACCGACTGGAAATCGATGTATTGGCTTTGGTACTTAGACCCATAAAAGGAGAATGTATTGGTATTCGGATAGACATCGGAGCTTGAGGAGTGGGTGAGATTCAGGTGCGTGAAGGTACCAAACTTCGACAACGCCTCCACCAGGGGCCAACGCATCGCCGCACAGTATGGGCAGTACTCAGCGCCGATGTAAAGTAGCTCCGGCTTTCCGTTGGATACCAAGGGAGTCACACCATTCACCGCCGTTGCTGGCTTAATGAGCTTTGAGTTATAGCCGATCTGATTGATGACAGATTGAGGAACGTTCGCTACCGCTTGAACCAGGCTTGCTGGAGCGGGTGTAGTTTGCGCCGAGGAGTTCGTCGCCGTAGAGGAACCACTGGAACTCTTGCCCAGGATGAAAAAGGCCCCGACTATTAAGACCAAGACCACTACCACCCCAACCACGATCATCACTCCGTTCGAGCGTGACCCCTTCGCGGGCGCCTTTCGGTTGGCACCCGATGGACGCCTTTGAGAGGACTTGGATTGCGTCGAACTCAAGTTACCCAACCTTCCTAAATTTTTCGAGGTATTTGAAAAAAATCTGACTCAGACCATTAACATCAGGGCAATCTGAGCCGATGCTGAGACTATGGAAAAGTATCGCATAAATTACCGTTGATGCTATTAGCAGAACATCTTAATGGTCTGAGGCATTGCGTCGACATGGATACTGTTTGGCAGAGTTTTACTTTAAGTTCGCAAATGAGGTTAACATCCTCTAAATTGGCTTAGCGGGGTAGCGATGGAGAGGGTCCAGACGAGAATTGAAGTTAGCAAGTGACTAGAGCGGCGGGAGAGCTGGACCCACGTACTGTAAGGATTGGTGGATCAGAGGTACACTACGGTGACTCCCCACCTGCCGGCGGTACGGTACTACTATTGTGCGGGATAGGGCTTACCTACCGCGCTTACCCAAAGCTGATCAGCAGGCTGAGGCAGGCCGGGTTCAGGGTTGTCTCACCACATATCCCAGATCTAGCAAAAGTGGTCGACAGGGCTGACCTCGGTGTCAGCCTCAAGACGATCGGCGTGATTACCGCCAGATTTGCAGAGGCCGTCGAAGTCGAGGAACCACTCTTCGCCATTGGTCACTCAATGGGTGGTGGAATAGCTTCCGAAATGATTGCGAGCTGCCCAGAGCGTTTTTTCGGTATGATCTTGATCAACTCCATCGGTCCTTCTGATGATCGGGAAAAGGCTCGGACAACACTCGATTGGGCCCTGTCGTTCCCATCGGATTTGATGATGACTCGTGACATATTGGGGACGGTCTCCTCGGTGACCGGAGACGTCTTCCGGGCCCTGGGGAGCGACTCTCAACACCTGATGTCGCTAGCTAACGCAGCACAAAGGGCGGACATCTCCTTGGCGCTAAAAAGCGTAAGGGAAGCAAAGATACCGTCTTATGTCATACATTCGGATAACGACCGAGTCATAAGGTTCAGGTCTTACAAGAAGACCGTCGAAATACTTGGTTGCGATTCTGAAGTGGTACAAGGGGCCCATGGTTGGGTTCTCACCGATGCACGGAGCATCGATTCTGCGATTATGCCAAAGCTCATTGAAATGCGGGAGATCGCATACCGTCAGCAAGGTCCTTTCGGCTCTTTGTTAAAAGAGGATGTCGTCTAGGACTAAGGTATTTCGCATACTCTGGCTGGCCGGTATTGGTCGTTAGCGAGTTCGAAAATAATGACCAGTCCAGTCAGAATAAACAGGACTCCGCTGCTCGACTTCTGCGAGCTTTGGAGTCCTATCAAAGCGGATTAAAATTCAGCTGGGCAGCCAGCCAAACCGATGCAATTTAGCCACCGGTGAGGCATATTTGCAAACAGATCAACCTTCGCTCTGTGGCAAACCTGCAAACTCTTCAACCAGCCGCTTAGCTTCGCTGTCGCGGTGTTGGATCGCGGGGGACTTCATAAAGTATGCCGAGGGACCTTCGAGCGGCCCACCGATTCCGCGATCCAGAGCAATCTTCGCGCACCTAAGGGCGTCGATTATTACACCTGCGGAGTTCGGCGAGTCCCAGACCTCCAGCTTTAGCTCCACGTTTAGTGGCACGTCGCCAAAATTGCGACCTTCAAGTCGAATGTAGGCCCACTTACGATCTTCCAACCATGGAACGTGATCCGAAGGGCCGATGTGCACGTTGGACTCTTCGATATGGTGGTCAATCTGGGAGGTAACGGACTGCGTCTTAGAGATCTTCTTGGACTCCAATCGCTCGCGCTCGAGCATATTTTTAAAGTCCATATTTCCACCAACGTTCAGTTGGTACGTCCTATCGAGGACCAAGCCCCTATCTTCGAACAACCTTGCGAGCATTCGATGCACGATGGTAGCCCCAACCTGACTTTTGATATCGTCTCCGACTATTGGAACGTTAGCGTCTGCAAATTTCTTCGCCCAGACCGGATCGGATGCAATAAACACCGGAATCGCATTTACAAAGGCGACATTGGCGTCGATAGCGGCTTGTGCGTAGAACTTTTGCGCCTGCTCTGAGCCAACCGGAAGGTAGGAGACAAGAACCTCTGCCCCGGACTCCTTCAAAGCCTTTACCACGTCGACC
>JAKBHQ010000083.1 GCA_021836665.1 Thermoplasmata archaeon | reverse complement strand
GACGAGGTTCATGTCAAGCTTTCTTCAAGAATTCCTGACCAACTCGGTACGGCGATAGTCCACGGAGACTACCGCCTAGATAACACGATGGTTGCAGCGGACGACTCAATTGCTGCGGTGTTGGACTGGGAAATATGTACCCTTGGCGATCCATTAGCAGACCTAGGACTGCTAATGGTCTATTGGGCACAGCCTCAAGACAAAGAGGCTCCGTTGGGGACCGTGACCACGCTGGATGGGTTCTACACCCGTGAGCAAATAGCTATCGAATACCACAGACAGTCCCAAATCGACGTATCGAACATCGGGTATTACTTAGCTTTTGGCTACTGGAAACTCGCTTGCATTCTCCAGGGAGTCAATTCACGTTACCGCCAGGGTGCCACTGCTGGAGACACCTCTGACGTCGACAAATTCGACTCTCAAATTGACTGGTTAGCCGAATCGGCACATGCCTCGCTAAATGACCTATAAATTACTCATTTCGAGCATTCGCTGTCTTCAAGGCGGTTGAACTGCTAGTTAGAGCACCAGGTTTATCAGCCTAGGAAGACGCAACACAATTTTAGCAGGCTCTTCATCTCCCAGAATTGCCGATATCTTCGGTAGGGAGCGAACCCTGGCTACCGCTTCCTCTTCGGAGATATCCGTCAGAACCTCTATCTTGTCCCTCAGCTTGCCGTTCACCTGCACTACAAGAGTCGTCTTTAGGTCCTCGAGCATCTCGGGGTCAGCTACTGGCCAACTCTCCGAGTGCACGATTCCGCCATTTTTCTTCTCCCAGAGCTCGGCCGTTATATGCGGGACCATCGGTGCCAGCATAAGAAGCAGCATGTCCTCCGCTTCTGAGACGGTCTCGTTTGATGCCCCGGTTGCCACCGCCTTATAGATAGCATTCGTAAGTTCCATTAGGGACGCTACACAGGAATTGTAAGCCCAGCGCTGATAACCGGAAGTCACCTTCTCAATTGTCCTATGGGTAGTTTTTCTCAGTTCGAGATCTACTTCGGTGGAATCTACAAGGTCCTTAGTTATTGCAACCCCTGGAAAGCTTTCACTTTGATTCAGAACCAGGCGCCAGACCCTAGAAAGAAATCTGTAGCATCCTTCGATCATCTCGTCGGTCTGTTTGGTCCAATCAAAATCGTCTCCCGGTGGACCGACAAAAAGGTGGAAAAGGCGCAGTGCATCGGCGCCAACCCCATCGAAATAGCCTGAAGGTGCTATCAAATTTCCTTTAGATTTCGACATCTTCGAACCATCCAGCCGTATCATCCCCTGAGTAAAGAGGCGCTTAAATGGTTCCCTAACCCCAGAGGGTACGATTTCCAAATCGCTCAGGGCCTTGGTGAAGAATCGTGCGTACAGGAGGTGAAGGATCGCATGCTCTATACCGCCAATGTACTGATCCACTGGCATCCAAGCACTGACATCGTCCTTGTTGAAGGGCTTATCAGTCGAGAACGGATCACAAAAGCGAAGAAAGTACCAGGAGGAGTCCACAAAAGTATCCATTGTGTCTGTCTCTCGCCTAGCCGGTCCAGAGCAGTGGGGACAAGTAGTGTTGACAAAGCTCGCGTTCCTGGCCAGCGGCGACTCGCCAGTCGGCAAGAACTCCACATCATCTGGCGCAAGAACCGGAAGCTGCTCCAACGGAACTGGCACTATGCCACACGCCTCGCAATAGACAGCTGGGATGGGACAACCCCAATACCTCTGCCGAGACACAAGCCAATCACGCAAGCGATACTGGATCTTGGCCCTGCCGGCTCCAAGATCGACAAGGAATTCGAGGGCCTTAGCCTTAGCCTCATCGACCGTTAAGCCATCTAAGAATCCAGAATTTACTTTCACCCCGGGCCCGCCATAGGCTCCGTCCCCGACATAACTCTCGGGTCTTTCGGTCGTTTCGATAATCGGAAGTCCATAAGCCTTGGCAAAATCAAAATCTCGTTGGTCTTCGCCTGGTACACCCATAACGGCTCCCGTGCCGTAGGTCGCAAGGACATAGTCTGCTACATAGATTGGCACGCTTGCACCACTGAAAGGATTGACGGCATATGCTCCTGTCGCCACACCTCTCTTGGCTTTGCCCATTTCCGTCGACTGACGCTCGATATCTGACCTCGAGGCCACTTCGGCACAAAAAGACCTGACTTCCTCTCGATATTCACTAGTCACGAAATCAAACAACCTGGGATATTCTGGCGCCACTACTACATAAGTAATCCCGAAAGAGGTGTCAGGGCGGGTCGTGAATACGGTAATGGGGTCAAGATCGTCTCTACCTGAGATCGCTACTTCAATCTCGGCGCCAACCGAACGACCAATCCAGTTGCGCTGCATCACCTTGACTCGTTCTGGCCACTCGAGCGGCTCCAATTCGTCAAGGAGCTGATCGGCATAGTCCGTGATCTTAAAAAACCACTGTTCTAGGTTTCTCCTTGTAACCAGATCTCCGGATCTTTCACAAGTACCATCCGCAAGTACCTGCTCATTTGCCAACACTGTCTGACAGCCTGGACACCAGTTGACTGGAGCGTTTGCCCTATAAGCAAGTCCTGCTTCCATGAACTTTGTGAAGATGAACTGCGACCATTTAATGTACTCCGGATCGTGACTCTTGATTTCCCGGCGAGTATCGTAGACAGCACCTAGGCGACCCAAGGACTCCTTCAGCTCGACTATACGAGCGTCGGTGAAAGTCCTGGGATGAATCTGGGTTTTGATGGCTGCGTTTTCCGCGGGCAAACCGAACGAATCGAACCCTATAGGTGAAAGGACCGCTTCGCCATTCATAGTGCGATAACGCACGTTTAAATCCCCGAAAGTGTAGTTTCTAACGTGCCCTTGATGAGCTGGTCCCGATGGGTAAGGATACATGCATAACACATACGACTTGAGACGAGGATCATCGGAATCGACTTGATATAGACCCAGTTCCTCCCAACGCCTTTGCCAGCGCGGTTCGATTTCCTGGGGGTCATAGGCTATAGACATAGGCAGAATGCTAGAAGAAATTTATGCTGACATTGACCTTTATCAACCTTTTAGCTAGATCGAAAGTCAATAACCGTAAAATCCGGTCGCACGGGGTTGAATATCCGAAAAGCATGACTAGTCTGTCCCATCAGGGGATCGCCGGGGGTGTAGCTCAGCTGGTAGAGCATTTGACTGGCAGTCAAAAGGTCGTGGGTTCGAGTCCCATCACCTCCACTCCGGTGAAGAGCTGAGTCCGACATCAAGGCGCGATGCCACGGTCTGACTCGCGAGGTTTGGCGTCGCCGTTACTTACGAATCGCCTTGGTACGTTGCGCCCTGACTTGACGTAGTCGTGCACCTTGGTAACCCAAATGGGCGGTCCAAGTTTCTCGGATCGTGTGATCAGAACGTGGCCGCAAGTATCGAAGCTCAACCGATGGCACTTCCTCAGCTCAAGGTTTGATTCTCTCTATCTCTTCGAGACGGAGTCGACCGACAATTACCTCGACGTCCAGTTGCGAGCTGGCGACGTCGTAGACGAGCTCGAATGCTTCGTCGTCGGTAAGTTGCGGGGCTATCCAGTTGAGATCGCAGAATACGACCGTGCTCAGCCACGCGAGTCGCTTGTTGCCATCCACGAGGGCGTGGTTCTTGGTCATCGACTGCAGGAGCGCAGCTGCCTTGAGGCTGATTGTTGCGTAGGCGTCCTCACCAAAGGCTTTGGACCTGGGCCTGTTGACCGCCGAGTCCAGCAGTCCAACATCACGAACCGGACCGATTCCAAGAATCCGAACCATCATGATGATGTCCTCGAGTTCGAGGTATTCGATTCCGCTCATGCAGAGCCAAGTCGCTCCAGGACATCGTTCCAGCGGGTCGCCATGCGATGAGTCGAGTCATCGACCCGTGCCACATGGCCAGAACGCTCGAGTCGATCGAGCACCGCGCGCCGGATGACTTCTTGGCGTGAGACGCCTTCAAATGCGGAGAGGGAGGTGAGCGCCTCCTCGAGAGTGGCGTCGGTTCTAAGGGTGAATGCCATTCGATTATGATACCACTCTGGTATCAATTGTCAACTCTCGGCACTTGGTGTCCAGGGGTCTCCATTGTGCAGTTCACGACCAGACACCAATTAATCTCGCCGAACACACCGACGTCGTCGAACCAAGAGCCACAGACAATTAAACCTGCTCGACGACATACATCAAGACCCGTGTGGCCGGTTCTCATTTGGGTGCGGCTCCTCTGGAGGGTTGATAGAACACGGCGAATCTGGTCGTCGAGCTGGGACGTCATAGCTTGGCAGCACTAGAGACACCCAACGCGAGGTCCAGCGAGGGGGAGAATCACCGCC
>JAKBHQ010000131.1 GCA_021836665.1 Thermoplasmata archaeon | reverse complement strand
ACGATGCCGCCTGCCTCGACTATCTGGACTGGCTGCGGTGGCCCGACGGCTTCGTCTGCCCCCGCTGCGGTCCGGCAGTCGCCTGGCGCTACGGGGACGGCCGGTGGTTCTGCTCCTCCTGCGCTCGTCGCACCTCGGCGACGGCCGGGACGATTTTCCACGGCACGCGCACCCCGCTCACCGTCTGGTTCGCCGCCGCCTGGTACATGACTGCCGGGAAGAACGGGATCTCCGCGCTCAGCCTCAAGCGCCAACTCGGCATCGGCTCCGAGCAGACGGCCTGGGCCATGCTGCATCGCTATCGCTCGGCCATGGTCAGGCGAGGACGGGACCGGCTTGCCGGCAGGGTGGAGGTCGACGAGACCGTCCTTGGCGGCCCAGAGCCCGGCAAGCCCGGTCGGGGTGCCCTCGGAAAGACCCTGGTCGAAGTGGCTATCGAACGAACGGGACGAGGATTCGGGCGCTGTCGTCTCCAGATCATCGAGGACACGAGCGCCGAGGTACTCCGGCAGTTCTTGCTGGACCACGTCGAACCCGGATCGACGGTCGTGAGCGACGGGTGGCCCTCCTATCCGAGCGCCTGCGCAGAGGACTACGTCCACGAGCCCTACGTGGTCTCGGGCTCGGGTTTGAAGGCCCACGGGCTGCTTCCAGGCGTCCATCTCGTCGCGTCGCTGGCCAAGCGCTGGCTACTCGGCACCCACCAAGGAGGCGTGAAGCCCGGCCATTTGCAGGCGTACCTCGACGAGTTCAGCTACCGCTTCAACCGCAGACGATCACGCGCCCGGGGCATGCTCTTCTTCCGGCGGCTCGAGCAGCCGGTCGACGCTGAGCTCCGTACGTACCGCTCTCTCGTGGTTAGCCCGGGCGCTCCGCGCAAGACGATGCCCGTTCCTCCACCCGACAAGCGGGTTCGGTGCGACAGTCTGGCTGGCCCACCCCTCGACCGACCCTGGCGGAAGGAATCCCCAGGTCAGGTGACGCTACAGCACTGAGATGGAGAACCATTTAGCATGGTATGCTTTGCTACAGGTGGGTCAATGGATGAATCGGTATTAGCGACTGGAGTAGTGGAAGTCGTCTCGGTCTTAGCTTCGTGGCCGCCGATGCAGCAGTTCTATCTATCTGGCGGGACTGCGTTAGCGCTCCAGGAAGGGCATCGCCGTTCCAAGGCTCTTGACTTCTTCACCTTAGATCCATGGGAGGTATTGCCGCAGCTACCGCAGCTGGACGCCATGTTGCAACGTTTTACGAAAGTAGAATGGACTCACAGGTCCCCGGAGCAAATCGATTGGCGACTCAATGGGGTTTCAGTTACTTTGCTTGCTTACCCATTCGTGCATGATTTCGACCTTCACACATGGCGGGGGCTCTCCGTGGCCGACCCAACAGATATCGCTGTACAGAAAGCCTACACTCTAGGAAGGCGTGCGCAAGCCCGTGATTACGTCGACTTACATGCCATTATGCAAGCGGGGCTGATGAGCATCGACGAGATAATGAATCGAGCGCAACACACGTATGGGGACGCCTTTTCGCCACGCCTATTCTTACAGCAGCTCACGTACACGCACGATCTTCCAGACAAGGATAAGGACGAAGCCATAACCTTGATGATCGAGCCCCTATCGTTCACCACCGTCGAGAAAGATTTGCGAAGCATGGTCCAGCACTGGATGACGACACTCGCGCCAGCGCCGCCCAAGTCTCCCAAGGGGCATCACTTATGAGGTTGCCGCCTGACATCCAACGCCTGTTCTATCGTTACCACGCGGACCGGCTAGACACCTCAACCTATGAGTCACTCATCACCCAAACGGTGCTGGAGGACGGTGCGGTGGAGGACTGGCGATGGCTGTTCGAAGCCTACGGTATGGAGAGGATCCGTGAATGGGTCAGTGATCCGGCGCGGGCAGCGCAGCTATCACCGCGCGTGGAGTGGTTTTGGACCTGTGTGCTTCTGGGTAAGCCGCACGAGACCCCTCGGTGGTCGGGCGGTAACGGAAAACGAGTTGTTCCTGCGGACGCTCTGCCCGAGTGGTGGCCTGAAGAGGCAAGCTACTCGGCTAAGGCAGGCTCGTAGATAAGGTAGCTCGAGATCTTCGAGATGACCTGACCTCACCTCAATTGGCCGGAGGTGCATATATATGGAGTACACCTTGAGAGGAGCCGCAATGACAGTTCACCCGACCGCCAAAGTTCGCCGCGACGCGATGGTCCGCGGCCGCATAGAACCCAAAGGCTAGAATGATGGTGGTCGGCTCACATACGAGGTGGACCGAAACCAGGGGGCCGTCCAGTAAGAATTCGCACGATTATGCGCAAGTGGAGTGTGGCTGTGCTAGAGTGGAACCGGACACTTCCTAGTAAGTGTGTCTCTTAGCAGACGCATTGAATTCTAATTGCCCGGCGAGAAATTGCCGGGCAATCGTTTTGGTGTCAGAATGTCGTGTTAAGCTTACGACATGCAGACGTCATGGGTTCTGGGTGTTGATGTCGGTACTAACTCGACAGGATTGGCAGCCATCAGGTTTGAAGAGGATTCGCCTGACAGCGTCCTCGCAATGATATCAGTCATCCACGATGGTGGCATGGACCCCGACCAAGCTAAGACCGGCTTGAGCCGAAAATACTCTTCTGGTGTAGCGCGTCGTGTACGGCGTCTATATCGGCAGCGTCGAAACCGCCTTCGCAAGCTTCAAACGTTCCTCGTCCAGAGTCACGTGTGTGAGCCCGTGACAGAAGACCTCGACCCTTGGGTTGTGCGGACTCAATTGTACCATGAATTCGTCACTGACGACATCCATCGGCGTCAGCTCCTCTACGTCGCGATACTTCACATTGCGCGACATCGCGGGTGGCGCAACCCCTGGATGAGTGTTAGTGCCATCAGAGAGATGGAACGTCCGAGCCAGCATTATCGTGATTTTCGAAAATCACTTGAAGATGCAGGATCAGTCTTCGAGCAGGTCCCTACCATAGGCGAGCTTGGGTCCGCTGGCCTACTCCCGACGCGGAGCGTAGGCCAAAAGTTTCACCAAGAAGACCTGCTCTGGGAGCTCGAACACATCCTCCAGACTCAACGAGTTGATGAGAAAATGGCCGACGAGATCATTGCACGAGTGTTTTATCAAAAACGACCCTCTGTACCCGCTGAGCGGGTAGGTCTTGATCCACTTGATCGGGGAATGCGTGCGCCAGTGGGTAGTCTCGAGTTTCAAGAGTTTCGGCTTCTTGACACGATTGCTAACCTCAGGATTCGCTCCGACAAAGGCAAGCGTCCGCTTAATGTTGAGGAACGCGAAAAAGTCTTCGATCGCTTGAATAATCCCTTGAATAATCCAGAGGACGAATTGACGTGGGCTGATGTCGCACGGGACATTCTTGGGATCGATGAAGGTGACCTCGTTAGGTCTGAGCAGTCAGACGCCGGGGATCGAACGATCAAGGGGGCAAAGGCACCAAGAAACGTGTCTCTGATTGCATTTGAGGCCTTCAGGAAGGCGAATCGACGCAAGATCGACGGAATCGACCGGTGGTGGACGGATGCGGTTCCTCAAGATCGTGCTGATTTCATCGCCGCGCTCGCTGGGGGAGCCGTAGCCTCCATCTTAGACGAGCAGGATTCGTCGGTTCATGTACTGTTCGATTCTCTCGGAGAGGAGGAACTCGCTCTTTTAGATTCCAAATTGAGCCTTCCCCCCGGGCGCGCGAGTTACAGTCGGGCCACGTTGGCACGACTGATCGCACGGATGAAGGGGTCGGAGCTGGACCTTAGGGCGGCATTAACCGAAGAGTTCGACGTGGGGCCGAACTGGCATCCACCCCTGCCAAGCTTGAATGAACTTACTGGCCAGCCAACAGTCGATCGCAATGTGGCCGCGGTGCGTCAGTTTGTGTCTGCGGCTGAGCTCCGTTGGGGTACGCCCAAGCGAGTGGTGATTGAGCTTGCTCGTGAGGGGCTGAAGTCACCGAAGACCAAGAGTGATATCTCCAAAGAACAAGCAAAACGCAGACAAGCGAATGATCAAATTCGCGATGAACTCCGCGCCAGCCATATCTCACGTCCAACGAGGACTGACATAGTTCGTAAAACCCTCCTACAGCTCTTCGAGGGTAAGTGCCTGTATTGCGGTTCGGCTATAGGTTGGGAGAATTCGGAGATAGACCACATTGTGGCTAGAGCGCAAGGTGGAGTAAATTCACTCAGCAACCTTGCACTTGTCTGTGGTAGTTGCAATCTTTCTAAAGGCAAGATGCCCTTCGCGGCTTGGGCGTCGTCTGAGCAGTGGACGGCTACCGCCAAGCGAGTTAGAGAAGCTAGGTTTTACTGGTAGGCTCCCCCAAAAATGAT